>NZ_CAUWHO010000001.1:0-7818 GCF_963558545.1 uncultured Tyzzerella sp.
CCCTTTAATACTTACTATTTTACCCTTTAATACTTACTATTTTACCCTTTAATACTTACTATTTTACCCTTTAATACCTACAATATAGGATTTTTCAACAGCCCTCTAAGCCCTATTTTATGGGCTTTTTAAGAAAAAATTAAGTATTGCTTATAAGCCCTATTTTATAGGCTTTTGAAAGACATTGCGTATTTACCTATATCGCGCGCGCGCTAAAAAATAAAAAAAAATAAGAAAAAATAAGAAAATTCGCGTGCACGCGTGCGTATGTGTATCCAAAATCTAAGCAAGAAAACTCCTAAGTAAAAAAACTGCCCGCATAGCTTGGAAATTTTAAAAATAAAAATGCTTTGAAACAATGAAATATAAGCTTTAAAATAAGTATGAAAAGGAATTGAGCCTTTTTTTACCTTGCTGAAGTTGTATTAAAAATTAAAGTGCAAAAATGAAAATGCAATTTTTTATATGTGGAGGATAAATTTTAATATTTTTTGAATAAATCTTGGTGTCTGCCTATACGATAAAGGCTTAAAATTTTAGTATCTCGCTTATAAATTATTACTAAATCTGCAAAATGTGGCACTCCATATAGCCTTTGTAATCTCCGCTTAACTGATGTGCTTTTAAATGTGGGCTTAAAATATCATCGTTTGCAAGTTGCTTAATAGTTTCATCAATAGCACTTTCGTTTCAACCTTGCTTTAAGGCTAGTCTATAATCTTTTTTGAAAGTGTTTTTAATGTCAATTTTTCTCATTAATCCTCACTCATTAAAGCTTTTTTTGCTTCATCAAAATTATTAAAAACCCCTATGCTTGTTGCATTTTTTAAAGCTTGTAGGGTTTCTTTAGTTAGCTTTTCTTTGTTTTCTTTTAGCTGTTCTTGTAGCTTTTTTTCTTTTTTTTCTGCTAAATTAAGAGCTTTAATAATGTCTTTTCTTGTGGCGTTTTCATACTTAGCATAATTATACATTTTATCCCCTTTTTGCTTAGTTTTTTTGTGAAAGTGTAGCAAAAAATAAAAGAGATTTGATTTTTATTTGTGTGTTTTGTTACATAGAAAATCTAACTCCGCACACGAAAACGATTTTTAAAACGATGAAATAAAAAAGAAAAATTAGCATTACTCGTTAAGGGGTCATTTTGTAAGAAATTTTTAAAGCTGTGTAAAAGTGAAAAATGAATTTTTTAAATAGTTAAGATTTTTAATGCTTCATTTTGCTTTAAGAAAAGAGAGGAAAAAAAGTTAATTTTTTGCCAAAACTTAAACAAAAATCTTAAAATTTTATGCTCTTTAAGCTTTCTAAACTTAAACTAGCTTAAATTACGCTTAATCTTAAAAGGCTTATGTGTGGAAAAATAGGGTTTTGCTGGATAAAAAAATAAATTTGTATTGAAAATTAATGTTTTCAAACTTTTTTTAATTTTTCAAGCTTAAGTCCTTATTTTTCATCTGCACTGGCTATAATTTCTAAGAAAGAATTTTTACTTGAGGCTTTATTGTTGCAAATATTAATCAAAATTTGCTATTAATTTTGTATGAGTAAAAAAGAGAGAATTAAGGCAAAATTAGATTTATTAAAAGTTTTAATTGTTGCAATTTTAACTGCGTTTTTTGGTATCATAAGTTTTACGGCAATTCATTACAAAACTTTAGATTATGTTTTGTCTATTTGCGTAACCATAGGAATTATTATTTTGTTGCTAATTTTAGTCTATCTTGGAATAGACTTCAATAGAGAGCTTGATAAGCTAGAAAAGGAGGAATAAAATGGGAATTTATGTTGCTTTATTTGGAATTTTCGCTTTCGCTTTAGCTGTTGTTTGTTTGGTTAAAATAGTAAAAACTTAAAAATTTTTCAAGCTTAAAGCCTTTTTTATTTGCACTCGCTTGAGGCTTTTAGGATTTTTTGATAAAAATGGGGGGAGGATAAACCCCACTTGATACAAATTTTTAACTTTACACAAAAAAGGCTTTACGACTTCATTTTTTAAAAGTGGTGTAAAATGAAAAATGTAAAAAAGTTTAATCTAAAGCCTATGAACCACTCCTAATTGCAAATTAAGATTTTTATTTTTTAATGGCGTTAGCATATTTTTTAGTCTTCATCAAAAATACTAGCCGTTTTTCTATCCATTGCTTATGCTCCAGTATTTATCTATTGTTGGGCGTGATATTTTAGTATCTTTATGGCATTGTGCCTTTGTGCCTTGTGGGTGTTTTTTCTGCCATTTTTTTACTAGATGTTCTTTTGTAGGCTGTCCTTTAGCTTCTTTATATCTCCATTCGCCATTAGGATATTTTTCGTTTAATACTAAATTTGCAATCAATCTCGCCCTCTTTAAATGTTCGGCTTGTGTTCTGCCATTTCGCCTTACTCTAGGTAAATTTATATTTGTTTTTTTATAGATTGTAGATAATTTCCTGCAATAAGTGCTATCGTTGGGATTATCATAGGTTGCTAAGGCTGCTTTTACATCTGCTTCAGTAAATGGGTTGTCTTCGTGCTTTGTTTTTTTATCAAACTCTGGCAAGAGTTCATAACAATTTTTTACAAGTTCTTCTCTGCTTATATCGCAAACAACTGCTAAAGCACAAAGTTGCTCCATACAATAATAACGAGTTCCGCTAACCGCTAATTTTAAAATTCTATCTTTCCAGCTATCATAAACCGCCCTATTTTTTTTAAATTGTGGCGATTTTCTAGGCTGTTTTTCAATAATGCGTGTTTGATACCATTGCGGGAATTTTTTTTCAGCTTCTGCTAGTGTATATTTAGCTTTTTTGCGATATTCGCTCTCATCATATTTGTAGCATTTTTCAAGGTCATTAATTGTAATACAATTATCGCTAATCTTAAAAGCCATTGCTAAACTATCTCTTTTAGTTCTTGTTCCTACAATCCTAAAAGATTGATTAATACTTTCATATTGAATTTTTTCTTTATTATCTGCGATATGATTCCAAAGGTTGAAAGTCATAGTTTTTTTAATACGAGTTAATTTGATTTGATGATTATCAAACATAGAAAAAGGCTCTTTAAACTTGTAATACAAATGAAGCCCACTACCACTACACACCATATAAGTTGGCATTAAATTTGGTCTTCTTACATCATCTCTAAAACTATATAGAAGTTCTTCTAAACCTTCCCCATTTGGTTTTAAATGGTCTATTTCAACAACTAAAGCATACATATAACGCATATTTTTATTAGTTCTATTCTTTCCAGCATAAGAAATAGGGCTCATCAAGCAAAAATTATCGCTCTTATCTATTAAATCAATCAATTCTGTTAAATCTTTAGTTATTGTAGTTCTTTTCTTATACTTCTCGTTAATTTCTAAAGCAATAGCACCATATTCTCCTACAACATAATCATCTTTACTTCTTTTACTTTCTAAACTAATGCTTGTATTACAAAAAATATCCTCATAAAAATCACAAGCACAAATACTCTCATAACCTTTTAAATCTAATTCATAAGCAAAAAAAGGCAAATAAATACCATTAGAATTATAAAAAGCTTGATTGTCTATATATTCTCTATAACTAAACTTAGACTTACTAAACATTTAAAAAAACCTTCCTCATTCTCTGACTAACAAAAAACTAAAAATTAAAATTAAAGTTTTTAAATTTTAAAAATTCTTTTTCTTAAAAAAATAAACTCATCTTAGCTTATTTAAACTCTTCTAAATATTTAACTTTTTTTTTAGCGGTTTGCTATCCTCTATCGTATATAGGGGGCGTTAAATAACACTATCAATAACTGATAACTTTACATATTATACCACAACAAACAACGATGTAAAGGGGTTTTGATTGATGTCTAAAATTTCATTTTTTTTAGGGGATTTTCTAATAAATTAAAAGGTAAATTAAAAGGCAAGAATTTCATTTAAAAAATACACAAAAAACTGCGTTAAAATCTTGCGATTTTGTAGGGTATTTTTTAAGATTAAGGGGGTATGTGCTACCCCCTAACACCCCCGCAACAATTACTATCAATAAAAGTAAATCCCTATATTACGCTCAAAAAACTTTCTTTTTCTTTTTCGTGGGCTTTTTGTTCCCACTCTTTCAAAATAGCCTTAAGCCTTGCAACTTTGTCTTTTTTGTCTTGCCATTGCATAGTGGGTAATTGCTCTTTTTTTTCTTTCTCGTAAATGGCTTCGGCGGCTTTGTAAATTCCATTTGTTAAAGTCTTTAAAAAATCATCATTGTTAGGGCTTGAAAAAATTATTCTGTGATGAATATCATAAGCGTTTAAAAAGCCTCGATTGTCTAGGGTTATCTTGCCTATAATAGCTAAATCGTGCATAGATTTAAATTCCTTATTCCATAAATAATAATGATGAATAAATATATTAAAGCTTTTAGTTGTTTTGTAACGCTTGATAAGCTCTTTTGTAAAATCCTCACTCATTTGAGAGTTTTTATTTTTAAAGCTTATTTTAAAATGCGTGATTTTCTTGCCTAGTTTCTTTGTAATTTCGTAATTTGTAATTTCTAAATCGCTTTTAGCGTCAATTTCTCTTAAGGCTGGTTCGATGACATATTTATAAATTCTTGTATAGCTATCGCTTATGCTTTTGGGTAATTCTAGCATTTTACATAAGGCTTCTACGCTAAATTCTCTATAAGTCATTTGCCTATAATCTTTTAAAAGCGTGTAAAAGCGTATAGCGTATTTGCTGTCAAAACTTTTAATGTATTTAATTTGGTGTATTTTTGTGAATTGTTTGAGCTCTAAAAGAAAGGGAGCAAGTTCATCATTAAACCGCATTGAAATAACTTGTTCTTTATGCTTGTAGTGCATTTTTGAAAAGATAGGATAGGCTATATAATCGCCATTTGCTTGTTCTATTTCAAAAACTTGTCTTACTAAACGCTTACATAGTTTTATTACTTGCTCTCTATTGTCATTGCTAATATTTAAAGCTTTTAAAAAATCGCTTACGCTTATTTCATATTCTTTAAACTCGCTGTCATCTTTTTGTATGAGTGTGGTAACTTGATAAAAGGTTTTAAGCTCTAGGCTAGTCATTTTAGTTCGTGCGTGAGTGATAGCAGTGCCGACATTGCTTTGATTTCTCGTAAAACCCTCTTTAAGTTCGATGATTTCAGTATTTTTAGCCATTAAAATAACTCACTATGAGAGCCTATATTAATACAGGTTAAAATAAGTTTAGTTTCTTGTTTTTGGTAGATTAAGAGTAAATCGGGCTTTATGTGGCACTCTCTACACTCTTTAAATTCCCCTTTTAATTTATGGTCTTTATATTTTCTTTCAAGCGTTTCATTTTTAGCTAAACGATAAACGATTTCATCGACTAAGTTTTTATCGTTAATAGAGAGTTTTTTATAATTTTTTTTGTATTCTTTCAAAACTCTAATTTCATACTTCACGCATAGCCTTTTTATAGGCATTGAAGTCTTTAAAGCTTTCATATTCGCCATTTTTTAATTGTTGTAAGGCTTTTTTCATAGAGCTTTCTTTTTTCTCTTGTGGAGTTTCATATCTTGTTAAAGAGTATGAAGCCTTTATGCTTTTAGCTAAACTTTCAAAAACAGGCAAAAATCTTTCATCAACTCCATTAATTTCAACATTAAAAGTCATTTTTTTTACTCCATAATTTTCACATTAAATAAAGTTACTTTTCGTGTATTATAGCATAAAATAGTAAATAATAAACTTAAAATTACTTTATTACAACTTTAAATTAAAAAACTTTCTTTTTAAGTTTTAAGTTGTTTTAAGTTCTCTATTTTATAAGGTATATAAACATATTGTAACAAATAAACTTAAGCTTACTTTTTATAAAATCCTTATCAAACTATGATTTTATAGGGCTTTGCATAGTATAAAAAATAAATAGTAACAAATAAACTTAAGCTTACTTTGATACAAAATTTCACATTAAAAAACTTACTTTTCTCATAATTTTCACATTAAAAAACTTACAATAGCACCTTTCAAAGTATGGAAAATAGGGCTTTAAAATTTTCTACATATTCAATACATTAAATCAATATATACATAGCGACATTTTTTGATTTTTCAAAAAAAAAATCATTTGCCGTTTAAGTTTAAGATTAAATCAAAATCTTAAATTAAATTCTTTTTTTATTTTTAAAAATCTTTGAAAGCATTACTGGTAATTTGCTTCTAAAAGCTTTTAAACTTCATAGAAAGAAATTAAACAAATCATTTCACTTAAGAGCATAGATTTCAAAAATTTTTTTTATGTGTGGGAATTTTTAAAGCATTAAGGCTATAAAATGAAAATAGCTTATAAATTAACAAAAATGCCTTTTAAATCAAAAAACTATTATTAAGTAATATCAACTATGCTTTAATAAACTAAAATCGATTTAAACTAAAGCTAGATAGCTTAAAAAATGTTTATCTTTCAAAATATGAAAACATAAGCATTTGATGAGGTTAAAGGCTTTGAAAGTATTACACAATATTATTCTTAAAAGTATCAATCATTTTAAAAAACGCTTCTTTATTTTTAGCGTTGAAAGTTTGTCCTATGTCATAAATTAAATTTTCAAATTCATCTCTTATAAGTCTTACTGCCATAAATTTTAATTCTTTATAATCGAAAGAATTTGCCTCATAAAGCATATTTTCATACACGAACCTAGCTTTATTTTTTACCATATTGTGTGCTATTCTTAAATATTTGTCCTCTTTGGTTTCTATTTTTTCGCTTTCTTTTGCTAGTTTTTGCATATCGATATTTTCAGGTTTAAAAGTAAAGGTTATACCGATAACCTTGCCTCCTCTGCCCCTTGTGCCTTTTTGTTTTTCTTTTTCATAAGCAAGATTTTTAAAAGGCACTCTGATTTGGTCGAAAATATTGCGTTCTTTGGTAAGCTCTTTAAGGGCTGGTTTTAAAATAAATTTGTCTATATCTCCAGTCGTTTTATTTTCAGGTATATCCATAATCCTACAAAATTCTTCCCACTCAAAATAAGCTTTGCCTGTGGTTCTGTATTGCTTTAAAAGCCTGTAAAGTGTTTTTGTGTATTTACCACTAAGGGCGATAAATTCATTTAATTCAAAAGCGGTAAAATTTTGAGTAATATTATTGACTAAATAGGCAAATTTGGGATTTACTATTAACACAATACGATTAAATAATTTGCTCGTATCGTAACCATCATTAGGATTTCTTTTAACATAATGAATTTGCATTTCTTGAAAAAGATTAATCGTTTTGTCTATGATTTCGGTTTCAGTTTCTATGATTTCTCTAAAATTTGCTTTAAAAAATTTTAATTTCAAACTATCCATTACATCTGTAAGATATTGCCTAGAATTTAATTTTTCGTTAATTTTTAAATCGTTAGGAAATAGCTCTATCATATTTCCAAAACCTTTATTTTTTACTTTTGATAGAATTGTTATTAAAAGGTCTTGTTCTATCTCTGTAAATGCTGGTAGTTTTATTTTGTTAAAGTCGTTATGATATTTAACTATTTCTTTCATACGATTGCCTTTTTTGCAAAATTTCCACCAAAGGCAAGGGGCTTCTCTGCCCCTGCGGTCTTATTTTGCAAAAAATACCACCATTTTCAGCCTAAAAAGCTTCAAATTTAGGTAAAATGCTACTTTAAGACGCTTACTATGTCGTTTCATAGTATGTCCTAATAGTGGATTTCCGCCAAGAGTGTTAAAACTCAAGGCGGATTTTTTATTATATCTTATTTTTTGGTATTTGTCAATAATTTTACCCTTTAATACTTACTATTTTACCCTTTAATACTTACTATTTTACCCTTTAATACTTACTATTTTACCCTT
>NZ_CAUWHO010000002.1:0-5274 GCF_963558545.1 uncultured Tyzzerella sp.
TAGTTTCAAATTTATCAACTGGAGAAATGTTAACTATATTAGGTCAAGCTCAGAAAGGGTATTGTAAAGTTAAAGTTCAAGAAACAGGAGAAGTTGGATATATAAGTGTCGCTAATATGCAAAATATATTAAATGGAACTAATGATTCATTTACACAATTATCAGAAAATGGGCAAGTAGTTAATGTATCAAGTAATGTAAGGATTAGAAGTAATCCAGCTATAGGAAATAATATTATAGGGTATTTAACTAATGGTACAACTCTGAATATACTTGGAAAACAAGGACAATGGTATAAAGTAAGTGTTAATGGACAAATAGGTTTTATTTATGAAGAATATGTAAGCACAAGTATTACTAATAGTAATAGTCAATCAACAACTAATAATGTAAATACTAATTTAGAAAATACTACTACATCAATTACTAATAAAAATAGTAATAGGACAAACTCTACTAGTAGCATAAATTCAAGTAAGAATACAAAAAATATAATAGTTAAAACCAACAGTTCAGTAGTTCCTAATTCATCGTCTAATGTAAATAAGATTAATAATAATACAATAAAAGATAATATAGTATATACAAATCCACAGCAAATAACCTTTATTCAAAAAACATCAACATTAGCGAGTCCAGATTTACAGGTTAATAAAAAGAAAGATATTAAGTTAAAGGTATTGGAAAAATTGTATGGTACAGATCCAGGAACACAAAATACTAAACCAATATGGTATAAAGTTGAAACTCAAAATGGATTAATTGGTTATATTGCACAAAATGAAACTTATTATAAAATTGTATATACAAATCCTAATAAAAATATACCAATATTTGAAGCACCAAATACATCAACGTTAATTATAGATTCTATAAATCATAAAAAAGAACCTTTATATGTTATAAGTAATATAAAAACTACTAATCCTATGAATCATATGAAAACACAATATTATAAAGTTTGCACTATTAATGGTAAAATAGGTTTTGTTCCATGTTCATATATATAAATTTAATTTAAATAAAATATACTAACAAAACTAGTAATTTTTCTAATAACTTATAAGTGAATGACACTAGAATATGTTTTAAGTATTTAAAAATTTGATAGCTATATTTCTACTATAGTTTGTTATTCTTAATTAAATATTTCTTTATGCTAATTGAATATACTTATATAGTAGATAGTATTCTTTAGATAAAATAAAAAAGATAACTTTAAATAAAATTTTAAGTTATCTTTTTTATTTTTATAATAATATTAATTTATTAAACTATAAGACATATTTGCATTATATATTATATCTAAATCAAAAATATCTAAATCAACTATGTTAGATTCTGCATATTGCCATCCAGCAATTCCTCCAGACCAGTTAACAGCATCATACATATAGTTCTCTATTTGTGGATTAGTAGGCTCGAAAAAGCTATAATCAAATCCTTGTGAAACTAATGCATTAGCAAGCCATAGATTAGCCGCTGTTAAGGAAGAACTAGTATTCATAGGTGGTTGACAAAGATATTTCATTTCATTAATATCAGTATATATCATTACTTCAAAATTACCTGATATGGTTGATTCTAAACCATTCATAAATTCTTGTACACAAGATTCTACATGTTCAAGTGTAACATTATTATCATTAAATGTGAATTCTTCAACATCTAAAACAAGTAATAAATAAGTGCTTGGTATATATTGGTTTGCTAATGACATACCAAATACAGCACCTTGTTCATAACAAGACATAGCAGATGGATAAAACGTTGGATCATACAAAGCATGATAGAAACCAATTTGTAAATTTGGATAATTACCACTTGTAATAGCTTGTAAAATTTCATATCTTTCGTTTTGAATTATTTCTCCGTCATTATTAAGAACAACACAACCATCTAATCCTGTTGATAATTCAAAATAAGCTGGAACCATAGTTCCACTATTAACATTGTTTAAACTTTCTAATTGAGAAGTTCCTGCTTGTGAGCAATCAAAACCAGTTTGTAAATTCATTTAAATCAATCCTTTCACTTTTGTTATTTTGTTTTTCATATATATAGAGTTAATATTTAGATAAAAGTAAACTAAGTTTAAAAATTTTCTTTTAATTTTTTTAATATTTTTTTCTTTCTTTTAGAAATAGCCATTTTTGTAATGTTATTAAAATAATTACCTATTTCTTGTTCTGTATAGCCATATTTATAATATAAAGAAAGTAATTGTTTTTCATTTAATGATAAAGTTGAAAGAGAAGTTTTTAAGGTTACTAATTCATCTATGAAATAAAATGAAATATTTGAAGGTAAATTAGTAAGTAAATTATTAGATTCATTAAATTGAACTGATTGATTTTTGAAAATTTTTGATTTTTTCTTTTTTAAACTGGAAAGGATATAATTGATAAGTTTGTGCTTTTGAATTACGTTATCTAAGGGAATTTTTAATAAAAGTTCATAAAAGAATGAAGTTAATTCATCATCATGATTAGAATTATTTTTTATATAAATTTTATTTTTAAAAATGAACTCAAGCTTTTTTAAAGCTTCGTTATCATTGTTTCTCACTTGATTTATGAGGTTATATATTTCAGTTTCGGTATAACCATTATATTTTACTATATTCATTTGTATTCCTCCATACATTTATTTGTAAATATACAGAGAATAAAATGAATAAAAAGTAAACTATTGAAATTTTTTATTCATAAGTATAAAATAGAAAAATATTAAATTATATAAAAATTAAGATAAAATTTAATAATAAAATTGGGAATATATTGGCAAAAAAATATAGTTAAATAAAAATAATTAAAAAAAAAATAAAGTTAATCAATTGCAATATGTGAATAAACTTGAAATAATAATACATATTGTAATTGTTTAACTTTATTATTCTTTAGAATAAAAAATTTGCATTATTTTGAAATTAAATATATAATAAATATAAATTAATGCAAAAAAATCCTATAAGTGCGGTAACACTTATAGGACGAGTTAATCAATTAAACGCACTAATTGAATAACGAATTACTTATAGTTTACCACTTAAATAGTTAAATGTAAACTGGTAAATTATAAGTGAGTGGTGAAGGCAAAAAAAACCACTATAATATAAAATAAGGGTTGCTCCACCCAATGCAGAAAGATGGGGCGTTATACATAGCTTATTACTTGTGTTACGGCTGTGATTGTATAACGTAGGTGAACGCCACCATGAAGGGCGTGGTAGGGTTACTGGATATAGAGTAATGTCTATATCGTATATGTTGGAAGTGCTTTTGCAGAGTGCTTTAGAGGGCAGTATATCGAACAACATCCGAAAGGGACTTAACACAAGTGTAAAAAATGAAAAGTGAAAAAGCCGAGCCTAACATTTTACAAGTTATATCTATTGTGACAAACGCTTATCGAACACCATCTACTTAATTGTAGGTGGCTTTTTTTGGCGTTTGTCACAGTAGGTAAAACTTTGTTATTTTCTCAAGTTCCCCTACCGTGCCTAACATATTAACGTTCTGTTAGCAAGCTCCAAGTAAAGAAAAACTACTCAAGTTGAGAAAATAACTTCCTTTTAAATCATATTGTTAAGTATTAACAATATATATAACATTAAAAAAAGTAGTATATATAAGGGATAGTAGAAAGGTAATAATATGGTTAAGAAAAAAGCTAAGAAATGGTATACTATAAAAGATGGTAAAGGAGTACAGAATAAGATACTTACTTCCTGGACTGAATGTGAAAAATTAGTTAAAGGTTATCCTGCCATTTATAAGAGTTTTAAGAGTGAAGAAGAAGCAAAACAATATTTATTTGATATAAAGGATAGTGATATTCCAGAGGTTCGAAATTTCTATAAAAAAGGAAGAGAATATAAAGAAAAGAGAAAGGCAACTACTAGACCTTTAAATGGCGTAAGAATACCAAAAGAGTTATTTGAAATTCTTGAACAAAAAGCTGAAAGAGATAATGTTAATATTGAAAAATTAGTTATTGAAGCATTGCAAATTGTTTTTGAATAACTAAAAAAATATAGATAGTTGGTTTTAGAACTTAAAATAGTCTGTATTAGAAGAACAAAAAAGATAGCAAAATTTCTATCTGAGATAGATAATTTAATAGAAGAAGAGAAAAAGAATCTTGATTATTTAAGAGAACTGAAAAAAGGATTATTACAACAGATGTTTGTGTAATTTATAAGGTTATTATTTTTATGAATTGAACATTTTTGAGATGATGTTCATACTAGTTTTTTAGTATGAGTGATTTAAGTGAATTATAAGCAAAGGAGAAAAAAGAAATTGATTATTATACAGTTAATAATTTTTATTTCTCTGATTTGTGCAGGAATAAAATTATGGAAAAAAAGAGATGGGTTAGAGGCTTTAGGTTTATTTTTTTTAATTAGTATGTTCCTTCTAATAGTAGTATTTACACCTTTAAATATGAAAATTTCAAGTGTTATAGGAATGATTTGTACATGTATTTTTTATAAAAAAAGCAGAACGTCTATTTTAGCTAATATAGGGGTATTTATGGGGATTTTTTTTATATCTTTAATAATTATGAATAAATTTTTTACAGTACCACATTTGGGTAATATAAATTCAAATAGTATTGTTGATGTACCAAATATCGCTAGTCAAAAATATGATATTACACAGAGAGCTACCAATAAAATTGCTAGTAATACAGTTGAAGGTATAGTCCCATATATAGAACATATTAATGGAAATATTTTTTCGATATATGTAGTGATTATATCTACTATTTTAGGATATTTAATTAGTAGATTTCAAGATGCGAGAAAAAGACAAAGGAAACTTAAGTTTTATATAAATCAATATAAACACTCTGTAAAGAAAAAATTTAAGCATATATATGAATCTTTAGATATTACTACTGTAGATAAAATATCTAAAAAAAATATAGAAATAAATTTTAAAGGTTATAATGACTTTGAAAATGATCTTTGGGAATCAAAAATTTATTTTTATGTTTGTGAAAAAGATAGTTTTACAAAACTACATTTAGTTTTCTTTGTTATAAATCCAATAAATTGGATTTTAGTATATAAAATGACGGAATATATAAAGCTTCGAGAGCAATATGTAAAGACAAAAGAAAGATATATAGAGAGTTTAAAATTAATTGATTCACCTTATTCTTATTTGGATGAATTTATTGTGAATTCATCTAAAAGTAATTTAAAAGAGTTAGAAGATATAACATTTAAATTATGTGATCAAATATTAAAAGTATATGCATATG
>NZ_CAUWHO010000003.1:0-3599 GCF_963558545.1 uncultured Tyzzerella sp.
TGTGGAACATTGTAGTAAATATATGTTGAACCGCTTAAAAATTTAACATACAAGTACATTATATCTTTTTTGTATTTAAAAATAAAGCTGTACAGCAGAAGCGACTGGGTTTCCGAATGGAAGTAGGCGATAGCTTAGAACTCCTTTGTCGCTTCATATGGGAATGTGTCTGAGGTCAGCAGTTCGTGGTGGTCTTTTAAATCACTATACGACAACCAAGTTCAAGTCTTGGCATTCCCTTAAAAGAGATTTGAGTAAACAAAAAGCTGATACAGGTATATTCCATATCAGCTTATGTCTAAATTTATTTACTCTTAGTATCTGCAACTTAGAAATTAAATAGTAATAACTCTAAGATATTAACCCCAAAATCACGACTATAAAACAACCTAAATATATAAGAATATACCTTATATTTCTTAGGATACAATATCACTTATGCTGTTTTAGTTCAGCGAGTGTTGATTGCCCGTTAGCTGATATTTTACTTTTCAAATGTAATGTGAGCAATTACATTTTTTACATCATTGCAACCTTGCTCAAGGGTTGTAAGAGGGTGTGAGCCGTAAAAAGAGAGCAGGGCAATTACAAAAATTCTGCTAATATTCATCAGCTCCTTTTTGATAAATTGCCACATAGGGCTAAAGGTATTTTATCACGAAAGAGAAATGTTTTGTAGTCGTGATTGTGAGGCTAATAAGCTCCTTACTACATTATGGTAATGGCGACCAGAAACAGCCATAGTATCACCTTAAATAACTTTTCCCGATGTGGTGTTCCCAGACACCACAAGCAATTAATTCTCTTAAGAGATTTAATATAAATTTGGTAACCACGACCAAAACAGTGGAATAATAATGGGCAAACATACGGCACTTTCCCAGAGTGCCGTAAAAGTTAATTCAGGTGTTCCACGACCTTAAATAGTGGTAATAAATCATAATTAATTGTGGCAATAATGCCACACATATGGGAGTATAGCTGTTTATGTAATAAATGGTTGGTGTGCATAATGCTGATTACGTAGTAATTGGTAATTGCTCGTGAGTTCAACTCTCACAACTCCCTTACTTGCAAAATGAGTTTTGGATACCTACCCTGAAAGCAGTTCTGGTGTCTCTGCACAAAAGACACTAAAAATAAAACATATTTACGGCGAAAGTCGGGTGTATTTGTTAAGTAAAAAACAAAAGTTAGATAAAGATTACGGCATAAATTTTTATTTTATATCTGCTCATCATGTCAAAGCGGGTAACTTAGATATGGTGGGTGGATACAAGATAAAAATAAAATAGGAGTTACCCGCAAGTACTCCTATAAGACAGGAGGACATTATATGAAAAAAGAATTTTATTTTAAGACTTTATATCATTTTTCTAATTTCTGTTATAAATACATGGAAATTAATGATAGTGACTTAGGGGCTTTATTATTTTTAACACAGAAAGCGATTAATGGAGATGAAATGTGTCAATATCTCATTAATCGTTTTACTAAATACTTAAAATTTGACCCTAGTAATCAGGCTGAAATAAGAAAAATAATATCTATTGCGAGAGATAATTATTACCAAGCCTGTGGAATAAAAGAGTGTATGGAAAGATATGAGCTAAGAAGTCAGGTTTATGAAGAAGTCAAAGCTGTATTTGAAAGATGTGAATATATGCCTACACAGGAGTTTATAAATACATTAGAAAGTTTAACAAATGTTCATGGTTTATATTTTCTTTATGATGAGAATAGAAATCTTATTTATATTGGTAAAAGTAAAAATTTAGGTTCAAGAATATTAGATAGTGCAAAAGAAAGACAAGGCTTTTATTTGAAATATAAATTGCCATTAACAAAATCAGATACAAATATACTTGAACTATATTATATATCAAAACTTAAACCTGTATTAAATTCAGAGTCAAAAGAAGTTGACGATACTACATTTGAAATTGATTATAAATTTTTAGAAGAAAGTGATTTTATTCTTATTAAGGAGAAGATAGAAAATGACTAAAATAAAATTTGAAGATTTAAATAGTTTAGTATATTACCAAGTTCCTAAATGGTTAATGGATTTACTTATAGAAAATAAAATATCTTTAGGAGCTTTTAAAACATATGTTTTGATGTATGAAAGAACAAGATTATCAGCAAAAAATAATTGGATTGATGAAGACGGAGATGTCTATATCAAATATTCTTACGATGAACTAATGGAAGATTTGAAATGTAACAGTAGAACAACAGTTTCAAATAATTTAAAAGATTTAGAAAAATTAGATTTAATAGATAAGATTAAATGTTTTAATTCAAGCAACATTTATTATCTTAAAGTTTGGAGTACAGAAGATTGTACTAGTATAGAAAACAGTACTGACAGTAGTACAGAGAATTGTACTATCAGTAGTACAGAAGATTGTACTAACAGTAGTACAGAAACACTGTACGCTAGTAATAATAACTTTAAAAAGAATTACACTAGTAAGAATTACTTAAAAAGAAATACAAGCACTTCTGAAAAAAGCTCCAAAATTGAGCCTAAAAAAGAGAAAACGAAAAACAAATTAACAACAGAAGAAATTTTAAAACAAGTTGAAACTGAAAATATTTCTCTTGAACTAAAAAATAAGATAAAAGAATTTATCAAATACAGAAAAGAGATTAAAAAAACTATTCAGACCTATACTGTAATTTCTAAGATATTAAATCAAATAGGCACAAAATACATAGATGAAAACCATTTAATTTTAAGCATAGAAGACAGTATGGCAAATCAATATCAGGGAATATTTCCTATCAAACTAAATAAACTTATAAGACCGGTACAACAAGAAACACCTGCTATGAGAATGTTAAGAGCTATGAAAGGAGGAGTTGAAAATGACAGATATTAAATTTACTGAGGGAATAGTATTAATCGAGACTATCACAGGAAAAGCATTTTCAGAGCCACAATTAAATGCTTACAGAACACTTTTAAATGATATTCCAGATGAATTATTTGTTCGAGGTATAAACTCAATGTTAAGAGAAAGAGTATTTTCAAATCTTCCTATGCCAGCAGAAATAAGAAAATTTTGTCTAGGAACAAGAGAAGATGATTTAAATATCAGAATTTCACAAGCTAAAAATAAACTTGTAGGAGCTTTGGAGAGTGTAGGAACATATACAACAGTAGTGTTTGATGACCCAATAATACACCTAATAGTTAGAGATTTAGGTGGTTGGATAAAACTTGGAAAAATGGACAGAGAAGACTATGAGAAGTTTTTAACTTTTGAATTTCCAAAATTATACAAAGGATATGCAATTAGAAAAAATACAGATATTCCTGTTATGTTAAAAGGAATTGCAGAAGATAAAACAGTAAAATACATTGGAAATAAAGAAAAGGCTGAAAAATGGGTATTAAGTTATACAGAAAAAATTGAAAGTCTTGAAAATAAAAGTACAGCAAATCTTATGGGAATTAATGTTAATACAATGATTTTAGAAATGAGAGAAAAAACAGCATGATAGCACATTTAATATGCTTTTGTCTTGTAGGGACAGTTTTATATTTTGCAATAAGGGGGATTTAACAAAATGCACAAATCATTTAGAAA
>NZ_CAUWHO010000004.1:0-2137 GCF_963558545.1 uncultured Tyzzerella sp.
CAAACAATAAAGGCTCTATCATAATAACTTATGGCAACACTAAAGTTGCACAATACGCCCTTATTCCCTATAAAACGACGCATAAAAAGTAGGGGCAAAAAACAGATTCAAATAATCTACAAAAAACTATAAATATATATTAATTATTTATAGTTTTTAACTTGACATTATTATAAAAGTTTGATAAAATGTTCCTATGAATAAATTAATTGCAATAGGACAAGCCTCAAGGCTTCTTGGTGTTACCATACAAACCCTACGAAATTGGGATAAACAAGGACTTTTAAAGCCTGATGAAATCACAAAAGGTGGAAGTCGCAGATATAAATTAGAATCTTTAAAAAATATTAATAAAAACATTAAATTTAGTGTTGATGGTTTAAAAACAATTGCCTATGCTAGAGTAAGTAGCCACGACCAAAAAGATGATTTAATAAGACAAGTTCAAGTTTTAGAGCTTTATTGTGCTAAGGCTGGGTTTAATTATGAAGTCATACAAGATTTAGGCAGTGGTATGAATTATTATAAAAAAGGATTAACAAAGCTTTTAAATCTTATCTTAGAAGGGCAAGTTAAAAGACTTGTTCTAACACATAAAGATAGATTATTAAGATTTGGAGCTGAATTAATCTTTGCTATTTGTGAAGCTAAAGAAGTGGAGGTGATTATCATCAACAAAGGCGATGAAAATATTAAGTTTGAAGAAGAATTAGCCAAAGATGTTTTAGAGATTATCACCGTATTTTCTGCTAGGCTTTATGGAAGTAGAAGCAAGAAAAACAAAAAATTACTTGATGATATGCAAGGTGTAATCAATGACAATCTCGCATAAAATAGAACTCATTCCAAACAATAAGCATATCACTTATTTTAAAAAAGCCTTTGGTTGTTCTAGGTTTGCTTATAATTGGGGACTTGCTAAATGGCAAGAATATTATAAGCAAGGTGTTAAAAAAACACATTTAGATTTAAAAAAAGAATTTAATGCGATTAAAAAAGAGCAATTCCCCTTTGTCTATGAAGTAACTAAATATGCCACACAACAACCATTTTTAAACCTAAATCTTGCATTCCAAAAATTCTTTAGAGATTTAAAGCAAGGTAAAGTCAGCTATCCAAAGTTTAAAAAGAAAAAAGATAATCAAGGTTCGTTTTATTTAGGGGGAGATATTGTTAAATTTGAAAGTAAAAACAATAAACAATTCTTAAAGATTCCAAATCTAGGTAGTGTTAAGCTAAGAGAGAATCTAAGATTTCAAGGCAAAATTAACTCTTGCACTATCAGTCAAAAAGCAAATAGATTCTATGCTTCTTTTAGCTTAGAGATAAGTGAAAGTGAATTTAAAAGAACTCATAAAGATAGCAAACAAACAAAACTTGGATTAGGTATAGATGTTGGCTTAAAATCTTTTGTAAGTTTATCTAATGGCTTAAGCATTCAATCACTCAAGCCCTTAAGTAAGCTTACAAAGCGTTTAAAAAGAGTAAGCAGAAGTCTTAGCAAAAAGCAACACCCAAAAACCAAGAGTGAAGCAATGCAAGGGATAAAAAAGTCTAACAACTACTTAAAACAAAGTGTTAAGCTTAATAAGCTCCATACAAAAATTGCTAATGTAAGAAATGATTTTTTACATAAGCTTACTTCAAGTCTAGTAAGACATTATGCTTACTTTGGGCTTGAAAATCTCAATATCAAAGGCTTAATGAAAAATCATAGATTAGCAAAGGCAATAAGTGATGTAAGCTTTTATGAGTTTAAACGCTTACTAAGTTATAAGGCAGAGTATAACAATAAGCGAGTGATAGAAGCAGATACATTTTATCCAAGCTCTAAGACTTGCTCTAAGTGTGGAAGCATTAAAGAAACTCTCACACTTAAAGAAAGAATCTATGAATGTGAAAATTGTGGATTAAAAATAGATAGAGATTACAATGCTAGTTTAAATCTCTACAATCTTATTCCACAAAAAATAGGGCAAGTTCTGCCCGAATTTACGCCTGCGGACTTGACGGCTCTGCAATATGATTTAGCGATAAATAATATTGCAACCAGCAAGGTTGAAACAGGAATACAACAGGAAAATTATTTATAGATATTTGTAACTATTTATAGTTTTTTATAGGTTTGTAGGAACGG
>NZ_CAUWHO010000005.1:0-131602 GCF_963558545.1 uncultured Tyzzerella sp.
ATACAAACACCCGTATATAATTTTTACTTTAAAAATATAAGTCATATCTTAATTGTTTTAATCAATTTTTTGAATTCTTTGTATTCAAAAACAGATATTCCTATATATTTTTATTCCCAAAAATTAATACAAACACCCGTATATAATTTTTACTCTAAAAATATAAGTCATATCTTAATTGTTTTAATAAAAAATGCCTACTAAAATACTTAGTAGACATTTTTATTAATATTAAGCTTCAATAATAGTTCTTTTATTATAAGAGCCACAAGATTTACATACTCTATGACGTAACATTAACTCTCCACATTTATCACATTTAACTAATGTAGGGCTAGAAATTTTCCAGCTTTGAGCTCTTCTTTTATCTCTTTTAGATTTAGACATTTTCCCTTTAGGACAAATAGACATAGTTTATACCTCCTTATTTTTAAAAAGATGTAGAATTTTTTCAAATCTAGGGTCAATATAGTCCCTATCGCAACCACAGTCGCCATCATTAAGGTTATGCCCACATATATGACATAGCCCTTTACAGTTCTCAGAACATAGAGCTTTCATAGGTAAATTAAGCAAAAGATTTGTTTTTATAGGTTCTTCTAAATTTATAATGTTATCTTTACTAGAAAACAACCAAATTTCTTCATCGTCTGTTACCTCTTTAGAAAAAACCTCCACCATATCAAAAGCTATTTCTTTATTAAATTCTTTAAGACAAGAATTACAATCAAAGCCAACCTTTGCTATAATGTTACCCTCAAATGTATACTTACCATAAGAATTAGTAATAGTACCTCTACCTTTTATATGTGCATCTTGGTGATAGACTAAAGACTTAGGCAAAGTAATATTACCATCAAATTTAATCTCTTTACTAAACCCACTGTTAAGGCTATCAACATTAATATTCATAAAAACACTCCTGTTCCGTACGAACAAATTATTAATTTTTAAGCATAAACCCCTTAAAAATATTCATAAAACACAACCTATATTATAAAGCTTTCTTAACTATTTGTCAAGAAGTTCTTTTGTATCTCTTGCAATAACAAGTTCTTCATTTGTTGGTATAACTAATACTTTAATTTTTGAGCTAGGTACAGATATAACTACCTCTTCGCCTCTTTTAGAGTTTTGCTCTTCGTCAAGCTCTATACCAAGCCAAGATAAATAGCTACAAATTTCTTTTCTACTGTTTTTACTATTTTCACCAAGACCAGCAGTAAATACTATTGCATCTACTCCATTTAATGTAGATGTATATTCACCTATATATTTAGCTACTTTATAATGGAATGTATCTAAAGCTATTTGTGCTCTTTTATTACCTTCTTGTGCTGCTCCTTCAATATCTCTAAAGTCACTAGATACACCAGATAAACCAAGAACACCAGATTTTTTGTTCATAAGGTCATCTACTTGTTTGTTATTTAAATTTTCTTTTTCCATAATAAAAGATACAACAGCAGGGTCTATATCTCCACATCTAGTACCCATAACAAGACCTTCTAAAGGTGTAAATCCCATACTTGTATCCATACATTTACCACCATTAATAGCTGCAACACTACCACCATTACCTAAGTGACAAGTAATTATTTTAAGGTCTTTTATATCTTTTCCTAAAACACTTGCTGCTCTTTCAGAAACATATTTATGGCTTGTACCGTGAAAACCGTATCTACGTATTTTATATTTTTCATATAATTCATAAGGAATACCATAAAGGTAAGCTTTTTCTGGCATTGTTTGATGGAAAGCTGTATCAAATACAGCAACTTGAGCTACACCAGGAATTAAACTTTCACAAGCCCTAATACCCATAAGGTTAGCTGGATTATGAAGAGGCGCTAAGTCTATACAGTCTTCAATAGCTTTTATAACTTCGTCTGTTATAATAACAGATTTTGCAAAATGCTCTCCACCGTGTACAACACGATGTCCAACAGCATTTATTTCTTTTATATCTGATATAACACCATATTTTTCATTTAATAAAGCATCTATAACCATTTTTATAGCATCTTCGTGGTTTTTCATTTCTTGTTCCACTTCATAAACTTCTTTACCTTTATGTTTAAGTCTACCATCAATACCTATTCTTTCACATAAGCCAGAAGCTAAAGGATTTTCTGTAGACATATCTATTAATTGGTATTTTAAAGAAGAGCTACCACAATTTAATACTAAAACTTTCATTTTTATACCTCCAAATTTTTATATACTATGTTATTGTTGTTTTTGTGCTTGAACAGCTGTAAGGGCAACTACCCCTATTATGTCTTTAGCACTACACCCTCTTGATAAATCATTTACAGGTTTTGCAAGCCCTTGAGTAATAGGCCCATAAGCATCTGCTTTTGCAAATCTTTGAACTAATTTATATCCTATATTACCTGCATCTAAATCTGGGAATATAAGTACATTAGCAGTACCTGCAACTTTGCTATCTGGTGCTTTAGTTTTTGCAATTTCTGGAACTATTGCTGCGTCTAATTGGAACTCTCCATCTACAATAAGGTCTGGGTGTTCTTCTTTTATAATTTCTAACGCTTTTAACACTTTATCTACATCAGGGTGGCTTGCACTACCTTTTGTTGAATGTGAAAGGAGAGCAACTCTTGGCTCTTTACCTGTAAAACTTTTAAAAGATTCTGCTGAGCTTTTAGCAATAGCAGAAAGCTCTTCACTTGTAGGGTTTTGGCATAATCCACAGTCACCAAATACAAACACACCGTCTTCACCATATTCACAGTTAGGCACTATCATTAAAAAGAATGCTGATACTGTTTTAACTCTAGGTGCTGTTTTTATAATTTGAAGTGATGGTCTTAAAACATTTGCAGTAGAATTTATAGCACCAGCTACCATACCGTCTGCTATATCACATTTTACTAATAAAACACCAAAATAAAGTGGGTCTTTTAATAAAATTTCTTTTGCTTTATTTTCGTCAACACCTTTAGATTTTCTAAGTTCTACAAATTTATCTATCAAAACATCAATTTTTTCATAATTATTTGGGTCAATAATAGTAGCACCAGAGATGTCTAAGCTACCAGCTTTAGCTAATATTTCTTCTTTGTTACCTACTAATATAATATTAGCCAACCCTTCTTTTATAATCTCTTGAGTGGCTTCTAAAGTCCTCATTTCTAAAGATTCAGGTAAAACAATAGTTTTTTTATCTGCTTTAGCAGCTTTTTTTAATTCTTCTAAAAAGTTCATTTTTATCCTCCTTCTCAAGAAAATGTAAAGTTTATACTCTACTTATATGATATATTTTCCTTCAAATATATTATAATCATTTTTACTTATACATACAATATAAATTTTAAAAATTTTTAAATATTATCCATTATTATTTTAGGTATATCTAATAAAGGTGCTTCAACATCTATTGCCTCTAGCTCTTTGGCAGCCTTTGGCATACCATAAACTACACAGCTATCTTTATCTTGCCCTATAGTAAATCCACCTTTATTTTTTATTTTTAATATACCTAAAGCTCCGTCACTTCCCATACCTGTTAATATAACAGATACAACCCTAGGTGCAACATTTTTTGCAATACTTTCAAACATTACATCAACAGACGGCATATGTCCATTTACCTTTACTTCCTCTTTACAAGATATATAAAACTCGTTTTTATTTTTCAAAATTCTCATATGGTAACCACCAGGTGCTATATAAACAATACCATATTTTAAGATATCTCCATCTTCTGCTTCTTTAACATGCATTTTACAAATTTCATTTAGCCTATTTGCATACATTCTAGTAAAGCCAGGTGGCATATGTATAACTATAACTATTGGGGGTGTATTTTCATCTAAATTTGTTAATATAGATTGTACTGCTTCTGTTCCCCCTGTTGATGCACCTATAGCTATTATTTTATTAAATTCTCTCTCTCTTTTTCCGTTTTCTTTTTTACAATTTATTAAATTAGAAATTTCTGTTATATGGTTTATTTTAGTTATTAAACTTTTTATAAATACTTTATATTCTGTACTTGTAGGTATTTGCTTTAATATAACATTCTCTATAGCACCTTTTGTCATAGCAAAAAAATTTACATTGCTATTCTCTCCAACACAAACCCAGTTTAACTTAGATTTATAAAAAAATTCAATTATATCGTTAGAATGTTCCTTGTTTTTTAAAGGTATCTGAACAACAAAAATCTCTCCCTTTTTGCTTTTATATCCTCTAATTTCATTTAAGTTGCTTATACATTTTTGGACTTTTACATTATAAGATTCCAAACTTTTTTTTGTAACACTTAAAAATTGGGCTGATTCTGAAAATAAAACTATACTAAGTTCTTCCAAAAATATCACCTCATTAAGTAATTATAAATATAATAAGCTCTGACAAAGCGTAAAATATACCCACTTTATCAGAACTTATATTTTGTCTAACAGTATAAAAATTTGTCAATGTCTAATAAAAGTTGTACCTCATCGTTCATTTTACCAATAGCTTTTATAAACTGATTCTGATATTTTAATTTTGCATTTGGTGGAGAAGATATAAATCTTCTAGGAATGTATAATACCTCATTTACAGTATCTACAATAATCCCTATTTGGTTGTCATCATATTCTATAATTATAATGCAAGTAAATTCGTCATAAGGTCTTTCTTCTTTATTAAATCTTATCCTAACATCTATAACTGGTATAATAGAACCTCTAAGATTTATAATACCTTTAATTGCTTCTGGATTTTCTGGCATCCAAGTTATAGCAGGTACTGGTATTATTTCTATAACGTGGCTTATATCAATACCAAAAATTTCATCTTCTATAATAAAAGTCAAATACTTATTTTTAGTAGTATCATTTTCTGCTTCATTTTGATACATTTCATTTTCCATTTTTTATCCCCCCTATATTTTAGTTGTCATAAAATCCTGCTACATCTACTATTAAGGAAATATCTCCATTTCCAAGAAGAGTACAGCCACTTATGCCTTTTACTTTTTTAATATATTTAGGTATACTTTTTACAACAACTTGTTGCTCTCCTATAAGCTCATCAACAAATAAACATACTGTTCTACCTTCCATTTCTAGCCTAATAACAACACCTTCTTCAATATCTTTAACCTCTGTTGGTGCATTAAAGAAGTCGTATAATCTTACTAAATTAAATACATCATCTCTAAGTGTTATCATTTCATTTCCATCTGGGTCTAAAAAGATGTTTTCTTTTTTAATTTTAAATGTTTCTTGTATAGCTGCTATAGGTATAGTATATTTAGCACCACCCATACTAATGAGCATACCTTCAATAATAGCAAGAGTTAAAGGTATTTTAAGTATAGTTGTTGTACCATATCCTTGTTCGCTTTCTACAATAATGCTTCCTCCAACTGCCTCTATGTTAGCAGTAACAACGTCCATACCAACTCCACGTCCAGAATAGCTTGTAACAGCCTCTTTTGTAGATAAACCTGCGTGGAATATAAGTTGATATATTTCTCTATCTGTATATTCTTCTTCTGGTTTTTTAAGAATACCTGCCGATTTTGCTTTAGCCATAACCTTTTCTTTGTTAATACCAGCACCATCGTCTTTAACGCTTATAAGTATTTCTCCACCAGAGTTTCTAGCTTCTAGTTTAATTACACCTTTTTCATCTTTACCAGATTTAACCCTTTCTTCTGGAGTTTCTACACCGTGGTCTACAGAGTTTCTTATAATGTGCATAAGAGGGTCTGCTATTTTTTCAATAATGTTTTTATCTACTTCTGTATCTCTACCTTCTATAATAAGCTCAATATTTTTACCAAGAGCTTTACACATATCTCTAACAATTCTTTGCATTTTAAAGAATGTAGCATCTAAAGTTACCATACGCATACTCATAACGCTATCTTGTACATCTTTTATAATTTTTCTAAGCTGTCTGGCAGACTTGTTAAAGTTTTCAAGTTCTAACCCATCAAGGTCTGGATTTTGTGTTGTCATAGCTTCTGATATAACAAGCTCTCCCATAAGGTTTAATAATTGGTCTAATTTACCAATACTAACACTTATCATTTGTTGTGAAGAGCCTTGTTTTTTGTTAGCCTCTTTAGCTTTATCATTATCTTTTTTAGGACTTTCTTTAGGTTTTTCTTTAGGTTCTTCTTTAACTTCTTCTTTAGGTTCTTCTTTAACTTCTTCTTTAATTTCTTCTACTTCTTCAAGATATAAAACCTTTAAAAATACTGTTTGGTTAAGCATTTCATATACTTCTTCATAATCTTTATTTATAGAGAAATTAATTTTAAAACCTTTATCTCTTATTATATCTATAGAATCTTCAGATACAACATTTTCTGGTTCGTAAGTAATATTATCTGCAATAGCCTCAAGATTATGTACAATTGTATAAGAACGTACATTTTCCATTTCACAACCTTCGGCAAAGTATATAGTTGCTTTATATGTTTTTAATACATATGGTTTAAGCTCAAAGCTTTTTAAATATATTGTAGAATTTATAGCTTCGTGTATTTGCTCATAATCTATATCTGTATCTATAACAAATTTAAATCCGTCTTTTTTAATTATTTCTTCAGATTTTTCGTCTGTAACATCTTTAGGGATAGTGTGTATTATTTCTCCAAAATCTTTTAAATTGTTTATAACATTAAAAGACCTAATATTTTCCATACCACTTTCATCTTCAAAATATAAGTGGCATTCAAATTTATTTGCAAAATTTGATTCACTTACAGTATTATTACTATTTTTACTCTCTACCTTTTCTTTATCTACTTTTGTATTTCCTTGTTTATTATTATCCTCTGCTACTTCTTCCCCTTTTAATACCCTTAAAAATTCTTTTATTCTTTTAATAACTTCTGTTGGGTCAGAATCTGCCTCTCCACCTTCTGCTATTTTGGCAAGTTCATTTTTTATAAAATCCATACCTTCAAGCACTAAATCTGTAAGAGTAGAATAGTCTACTTCAGATGGGTTTTCTTCTCTTAAAAAGAAGAATAAATCTTCTATGGCGTGTGCTGTTTTAGAAACATTGTCATAAAGCATCATAGCTGCAGAGCCTTTAACTGTATGCATTATTCTAAATATTTCATTAATATTGTCCATAGAATATCCATCTTCACATTCTATTATTAATTGCTCCAACTGGTCTAAAAGTTGGTTCATTTCAAATATAAACATATCTAGCATAGATTCTCTAGAAAAATCTGCCATGTTTTATCAATCCCTTCTATTCTTAAAGTAAGTTTTTATTTTTAATAATATTTGATACTATAAAAATTTAAAATAATTAAACTCCCCTATTTTATAATTATATCAAATTTCTACAAAAAATCAAATTATATGTTTATTTTTTTCTATACACTGCAGGCATAATATATTCGTAATCTGTTTCTATATTATTTAATGTTTCAGAATGCCCTATAAAAAGATAAGCCCCCTTTTCAGATGCATCATAAAACTTTTTAATAAGTTTTGTTCTTACATCATCATCAAAATATATCATAACATTTCTACAAAATATTACCTGAAATTTTTTCTTAAAAGGAAATTTAGGTTCCATTAGGTTAAATTTCCTATAAGTTATTTTATCTTTTATACTGTCTACAACTTGTACTTGAGTATTAGTTATAGATTTAAAATAGTTATTTTTCCAGTCTTCACTTAAAGGTTTTATTTGCTCTTTTGTATATACTCCCTTTATAGCCTTTGTTAAAATTGATGTAGATATATCTGTAGCCAGAAGCTCTGTATCCCAGTTACCTTTACCCTTAAAATAATCTGTAAGTATCATTTCTAATGTATAAGACTCTTCTCCAGAAGAACAACCAGCACACCATATTCTAACATCTTTATTTATAGTGGTAGATTCTATATATGGTAAAACAGTTGTTTTTAGATATTCAAAATGGTCTATCTCTCTCATAAAAAATGTATGGTTAGTTGTCATCTTATCTATAAATGTAATAGATGCTGTACCTGTTTTATCGTTAACTAAGTAGTCGTAATAATCTGTAAATGTTTTTATCCCCCGTTTGTCTAATATACTTTTCAATCTAGAATATACTAGTGACTTTTTGTCTCCTGTTAAATTAATACCGTAATTATCCCTCATATAATTACTAATAATCGAAAACTCATTATCAGTCATTTCTTTCAATTAATATCACCCAATTCTCTTTTATTTATAGTCATTATATTAATTATACATAAAATTAATAAATATGTCGATAGTTATCTTTAATATTTTGAAATTTTTATCTAAGATATTTATTTTATTATAACCTAATTGAAAAAATGCTTTTTTTATTATATAATAATTTTATCAATACATTTTTATTTATAATTTTATAAGGAGATGATTTTATGAAAAATACCCCTCATATAAACCAAACTGCTGAAATTGCAGAAACTATTTTATTACCAGGAGACCCTTTAAGAGCAAAATTTATAGCAGAAAATTTTTTAGAAAACCCTGTACAATTTAATGCAGTAAGAGGTGCTTTAGGATATACTGGCACATATAATGGTAAAAAAATATCTGTTATGGGTACTGGTATGGGTATGCCTAGCATTGGCATATATTCTTATGAGCTTATAAAAACATTTGGTGTTAAAAATCTTATAAGAATAGGCTCTTGTGGTGCTCTTAGTAAAGATTTATCTTTATATGATATAGTTTTTGGTATGTCTGCATCAACTGATTCAAACTTTGCAAACCAATACCAACTACCAGGTACATTTGCCCCTACTTGTAGCTATCCACTTTTAGAAAAAGCAAAAAATATAGCAGATAGCAAAAATATTCCCGTACATATTGGAAATATTTTATCTAGTGATATTTTTTATTCAGAATTTAAAGATGCTAATAATCTATGGGCTAAAATGGGAGTATTAGCAGTAGAAATGGAAGCCGCTGCCTTATATATGAATGCTGCAAGACTTGGTGCTAATGCTCTTTGTATACTAACAGTTAGCGACCATATAATGACTGGAGAGGAAATTTCTGCAGAAAAACGTGAAAAAACATTTACAAAAATGATGGAAATAGCTTTATCTATGGCAGAATAATATATTATTTTACAAAAAAAGGCAAGATAACCTTGCCTTTTTTATTTTTATTATTTATATCAATTAAGATATTACTTATATTTTTAAAGAAAAATTATATACGGGGTTTTGTATTAATTTTTACAAATAAAAATATGTAGGAATATCTGTTTTTGAATACAAGGTATTCAAAAAATTGATTTATGTAGTAACTTCTGCACTAACTTCTTGTAATACTTTATCAAAATCTTCATATTTACTCAAATCTTCATCACTAGTATCAACAACTGTAGTACCAATATTACTATATTTCATATCAATATCTATATTAAATTCTAAATTGATACCTTCTGCATCTAATTTCATATCCATAATAACTTTATATGATATAGGTTGATTTTTACTATCTAAATCAATAGTAATATTAGTATTTTTAACTTCTAAACTTTTTAAAATTTCCAAATCTTCTTCATCAAAATCTAATTCTTTTGAGAATTGTTTAAAAATATCCATAACTTTAGACATATCTAAATCAAATATATATCTTTTGTTTCCATTTCCTAAATCTTTATAGCTACCACCTAAAACAATATGCTTTACTAAAATATCATTTGGATTTAAAGGATTATACATTTCCATAGCATCTTGTAATCCTAAACCAATTTTATACTTAATACCATCTTGGTCTACATACATTTTGCCATCTTTATAGAATATCTTTTGATTTATAGTTTCTTTTTCACCCATTATTTCCATATTAAATTTTTGTTCTAAATACATATTAAGATTTTCTTTTAAATCAAATTTTGTTGTGCCTGTTAAATCCATTTTAGTTTTTAAGCTTGTATCATTATAAGACATTAATAAATCAACCTTACCACTTGTAGTAGCCGTATAATTTTTAATATTTTCTAGTGCTTTATTAACTTGATTATATGCTTCTATAGTTTTGTCTTTATCTAACTTAACTAATCCTTCTTCTGTTTGCTCTTGTCCGTTAGAGCCACCCTCTGTTTTAATATGTATTTGTCCATTTGAAGAGTTGTATTCTATATTATATCCAAGGCTTTCAGATATAAAACGTACAGGTAAATATGTCTTATCTTTAATAACTATTGTACCAACTTTATCATTTTCTTTATCAATAGGTACAATTTTACCATTTACAACAGCTTTATTTTCATTTACTGGTAATTGAATTTTACTACCTTTTAAGCTATGTATAGCAACTATTTTTTCTTCTTTTTTATAGAATACATCTAAATCTAAAGCATCACTTAACTCTCTAACAGGTAAAAATATCCTATCTTGGTAAACTATAATACCTTCTTTAAGTTCTATTTGCTCATCATCTACAAAAACTTTTTTGTTTTTGTCTGGTAATACTTCTGTTGGAGATTTTATTCTATTCTTTTTAGAATTTTTAATTTCCATAGATTGTGAAATTTCTATTGTCTCTGTCTGGTTAGCAAATGTACTTGTACTACAAGTAAATACAGTTGTAGCTGATAATAATATAGCCATAAATTTTTTCATAATTTACACCTCCAAATATTTTAATAAAATTAATCTATCATATTAAATACTTAAAGTCAATATAAATTACTTATATTTTGATAAAATACTAAAAATTTTTTTCATTCTTTACATTTAATATGTTATCTGCTAAAATTTGTTTAAAAGGGATAATATAAAACAGACTATCTACAAGATATTATTAAAGTAACTTTTTTCATTTTTTATAAAAAACTTAAGTTCATTTAAATGTTTTTTAGTATTTCTTTTGTAGTAGCATCATTTATATAAAAAATAATTGGAGTTTTTATGTCAAAAAAAAATATTATAATTGCTTTTTCTTCAGATAAAATATGTAATAAAATTAGTTGTATTCTTACAAAAAATGGTATATCATACGACCATATATGTAAAACAGGTGCTAATCTTAGAAAGTGTTGCTCCTATTACGAAAACGGTATTATATTATGTGGAGCAAGTTTTGTAGACGAGCCTACACACAACATAATAGAAGATTTTTATGAAGATTTTATCTTTTTATTATTAGGTAGTGCAGATAAAATAAATATGCACAATGATGAAAAAGTGTATAAAATTTCTACACCTATCAAACAAGAAGATATTATTAGTGGGATAGATATGGCATATTATAAAAGCTACGAAAATATAAAAAATAAAAATTATAAAATTATAGAAAAAGCAAAAAGTTTACTTATGCTATATAATCATTTTACAGAAACAGAAGCACATAAATATATCCAGAAAAAAAGTATGCACACTGGTAGAAAAAATATAGATATAGCTAAACTTATTATAGATAAATATAAAAAGTAGTGTGAATTATCACACTACTTTTTATATTTATCTTATTGTGTCAAAACTCTTCTTGCTCCATAATAAGTTTTTAAACCATAAGCACTATTTAAATTAGATATTATAACTCCTTGGTTTTTACTATCTGTACAATGTATGTATTGATTATTACCTATGTATATACCAACGTGAGATATTTGTGTGTTACCACCTGTGTTAAAAAATACTAAATCACCTGGTAAAAGTTTGCTCTTTTCAACTGGAGTACCATTTAAATATTGGTCCCTAGATACACGATTAAGATTTATACCAAAATTTTTAAATACGGCATATGTAAAGCCAGAGCAATCTGTGCCAACATTAAGGTTTGTACTACCGTATATATAAGGTTTACCTAAATGTGCTTTAGCAAAATTTATAACATTTTCTGCAGTAGCATTTTTACCAACTGTTGGTTGTTGTTCTTTTTTATCTGTTATAGTACCAAACTGAGAACTTATATATCCCAATTTACCATTGTATTTAACTTTTAGCCAACTTCCATCATCTTGTAATAAATCTGCATATGCATTTCTTGGTATAGTACCTAAAACTTCCGATGATGTAGAAGCTTCTGTTCTAAGGTTAACCCCCGTTTCTGCCGTTATTTTAACATATTTACCTGTTGGCTTGTCCTCTTTTTCGGTATTATTTTTTATTTCGTTTTCTTGTGGTTTAGAGTCTATAAGATATATACTTTCTATATAGCTTATCTTTTCATTAAAAAATACTTGATAAAAGTTTCCTTCTTGCTTGCCAAGAACTACAGTAGAACCTGTAGGTATAAAACCTATAATCTTGCTTGTAACCGATGCCCCCTCATATACAGGCACAACATCTGATTTTGTATTATTAATTTTTGCGAATTTCGTTGTAATGTAATCTTCATCTTTAAGAGCTATTGTAAAAACAGATTCTAAGCTTTTCATTTTAGATATAGCCTCTCCATTGTTAGAAGATATAACTGATATGTCACTTTGTTTCACAGTATTTGTACTAGTAGCTGTAACAACATTTGTAGCATAAACAGTAGCATTATTAAATAACAATGCCAATGCTATTACAGAAGTTTTGGTTGCAATTTTTATTTTCAAACCAATATACCTCCTTAGTAAATATTTATAAACATATATTACTAACATATTATACAACAAAATAGGTATTCTTGTCAATTTTAGTTAATATATTTATAAAGTATTAACATTTTTTTATATGTTTTAATATTTTATGTTTAATAATACACAAAAATAAGGATATATTTAATAATATATCCTTATTTTTGTGTATTATTAATTTTTATAAATATATTATTTAGGCAATTTTTCTCCTAATATATATACATTTACATTTCTTACACCATAATTTATAGCGTCCTTATAGTCATCAATAAATACATCTATTTTATTTCCTTTTATAGCTCCGCCTGTATCCCCTGCTATAGCATATCCGTAGCCTTCTATATATAGCTCTGTACCAAAAGGTATTACGCTAGTATCTACTGCTACAACGCCTCTTCTAGCTTTCATACCAGATGCTGTTATACCGTACCCTTTATCCCCTGGTCTTTTACCAGTAGATTCTGGTCCTGCTGTATATGCAGTAGATTTCATATTTATTTTTTTATTGTATACAAAAGTACCTTTTTCTGTTTTTATAGTGTTCTTTTTAGTACCTTTTTCTATAATTTCTGTAATGGGCTCTTTTGTAATTTTTTCTTTTGTAGTTTCTTTAGATTCTAGTTTGTCTTTTTTATATACTTCTTTTATTGTTATTTCTTTTATTCCGTTTTGCCCTTTTACTTTTATATTAACTTTACCTTCTGGTAAATTAGGATTTTCTACTGTTTTTGTTTGAAAAGGTATTTCTTCTTTTATAGTTTTTATTTCTTCTTTAAAAGAAGAAACTTTTATAACCATATTATTTTCAATTTTAGCAGCAGAGCTTTGCCCTTCTTCTAAATAAACTTTATTACCTGTTTCTTTTTCAAACTCTTTTAAAACTATACCAATTACTCTATTATTTGTAATAAATGGTACTTCTTTTTTATTATCTATAACTATTTTTACCGTTTCAGCTCGGTTAATATTTACAGTTATATCTTTGTCTATCACTGTACTAAGATTAGTATCTATAATATCTTTTTTAAATAATTGTATGTTTTCTTTTTCAAAAAATTCGGAAAGTTTCATACCCATAGTGTTATAAAAATGCCATTTACCATCTATAACTACTCTCACTTGGTAAAACCCCTCTGCAAAAGCAGTAAGTGTTCCACAAAAAGTAGATAAGGATAACACAAGGCTTACAAATATATGAATTCTTTTTATTTTAGCTCTAGTAATCTTAAAAAAATTGTTACATAAATTTTTATACATTAATATTTCCTCCTGTGCAGGTTTAAATGGTATTTTTTATAATATTAACATTTATTAAAATTTTAAACCTGTTTATTAAGATTTATTAATACAAGTGTAATACTTGGTATAACACCTTATGTAATATCTTAACATATTCGTAATATTTATGCAACAATTTTTTACCACTTATTTTATACAAAAAAACTTTTTAGATGTTTCTAATGTTATTTTTTCTATTATTTCTTCTTTAATCTGTTTAATTTCGCTAATTTTCTGTACCACATATTTCAAATTTTGTGAATTATTTCTAGTCCCTCTAACAGGAACAGGAGATAAATATGGAGAGTCTGTTTCTATCAAAATTGCCTCTAAAGGTATATTTTCCACTACATTTAATAACTTATTAGCATTTTTAAATGTTAAAACTCCACCTACTCCTATATAAAATCCCAATTTTATATATTCTAATGCCATTTCCAAACTTCCAGAGTATGCGTGTATTACACCTTTTCTAACCTTACTATCTTTTATTATATCAAAAACTTCTTGGCTAGCCTCTCTAGAATGAATTATTACAGGTTTTGTAACATTTTCGCAAATTTTTAATTGTTTTTTAAAAACTTGTCGTTGTATATCTCTAGGAGAAAAGTCATAATAAAAATCTAACCCTATTTCCCCTAAGGCTACCACCTTTTTGTGTTGTAGCCATTTTTCTAATGTTTTATAATCGTCTTCTTTAACATTTATAGCTTCGTGGGGGTGTATGCCCACACTAGCATATACAAAATCATACTTTTCTGCCATTTTTATACTTCTATGAGAAGATTGCATATCTGCACCTACGTTTACAACATATCCTACATTATGATTTTTTAAGTCTAATAATAGTTCATCTCTATCTTCGTCAAATTTTTTGTCGTCATAATGGGCGTGTGATTCAAAATACATTTATTTTACCTCCGCACCACTTTTAATAATGTTATCACTATCTTCAACAGTTATTATTTTTAAGTTGTTATCATTATCACTAGCAGCTAAAATCATACCTTCAGATATTTCCCCACAAAGCTTAGCAGGTTTTAAGTTGGTAAGAACTACCACTCTTTTTCCTACCATTTCTTCTGGTGTATAATAATTAGCTATACCAGATACAATTTGTATAATTTTATCTCCTATTTTTACTTTAGATTTTAAAAGTTTATTAGCTTTTTTAATTTTTTCACATTCTAAAACTTCACCTATTTTAAAATCCATTTTTAAAAAGTCTTCAAATCCTATTTGTTCTTTTTCTTCTTTTTTACTTTCTTCTTTATTAGATAAGTTGGCTTTAGCTTTTGTAGCCTCTAGCATAGCATCTAGCTCTTCAAGTTCTTTTTCTATATCAATTCTTGGGAAAATAACATTTCCTTTTGTAATAGATAAATCTTTAGGTAGTAATCCAAATGTTTTAGCACTATCCCAAGTTAATAAGTTGTTATCTTTTATAGATAATTGTTCAAATATCATTTTAGATGTACTAGGCATAGCAGGTGTAATAAGTATACCTATTATTCTAAGTGCCTCTGCTAAAGTATACATTACATTGGCAAGTTTATTTTTGTTAGCCTCATCTTTAGCTAATACCCAAGGTGTAGTTTCATCTATATATTTATTAACACGTCTTACTAAGTTCCATATTTCTGATAATGCACTGCTAAATTGCATTTTATCCATATATTGCTCTACTTTTATAATAGTATCATTAGCAAAATCTTTTATATCTTTTTCACTTTCATCATTGCTATCACTAAATACTGGTAGGCTACCGCCAAAATATTTATCTATCATACCTACTGTACGAGATAATAAATTACCTAAATCATTAGCTAAGTCAAAATTTATTCTTTCTATAAGAGATTTATTTGTAAAGTTGCCATCTTGTCCAAATGCAACTTCTCTAAGTAAAAAGTATCTAATAGCATCTACACCATATCTATCTACTAAAACTTTAGGGTCTACTACATTTCCTTTAGATTTACTCATTTTACCACCGTCTATAAGCAACCAACCGTGGCCAAATATTTGTTTAGGCAGTTCCAAATCTAAAGCCATAAGCATAGCAGGCCATATTATAGTATGGAACCTAACTATTTCTTTACCTACTACGTGTATATCGGCAGGCCAATATTTTTTAAAGTCATTATCATTATCTGAGCTATATCCAAGAGCAGAAATATAGTTTGATAATGCATCTATCCATACATATACAACGTGGTCTTTATCAAATTCTACTGGTATGCCCCATTTAAAAGATGTTCTGGAAACACATAAGTCTTCAAGTCCTGGTCTTAAAAAGTTATTTAACATTTCATTTTTTCTAGATGCTGGACTTATAAAATCGTCATTTTCTTCTATATGTTTAATAAGTCTATCTTGATATTTACTAAGCCTAAAGAAATAGCTTTCTTCTTTTACATTATGCACATCTCTTCCACAGTCTGGACATTTACCGTTATTTAGCTGACTTTCTGTAAAAAATGTTTCACAAGGAGTGCAATATAACCCTTCATAGTCGCCTTTATATATATCTCCCTTGTCATATAATGCTTTAAATATTTTTTGTACTGTTTGTATATGATTTTCATCTGTTGTTCTAATATAATAGTCATAATCTATGTTTAAAAGGCTCCATAGCTCTTTTATATGAGCCGTTATATGATCTACATATTCTTTAGGTGATATACCTTTTTGTTTTGCAGACTCTTCTATCTTTTGCCCGTGTTCATCAGAACCTGTTAAAAATTTTACATCATAGCCTCTCATCTTTTTATACCTAGCCATTGTATCTGTTGCAATAGTTGTATAGGAATGTCCTATGTGTAAATAATTATTTGTATAATAAATAGGTGTTGTTATATAAAATTTTTCTTTACTCATTATTAGTCCTCCATTGTATATAATTTATAATTTTTATTTTAAAGTTGCTGTTTGTACCATAGTAGTCATAACTTTTAAAACAGCTTCTTTTTCTTCATCTTTCATATATGTCCCTGTTATGTTTGTAATTCTACCTTCAAAAGAAACACTCATTTGTATTTGCTTTGTTTCTGGCTGGTTTAAAAAGGCCTCTTTACCACCCAGCTCCTCTATATTTTCTTGAGAAAATATGCCATTTTCTAGTCCGTATTTCATATCTTCTTCTGTCATTTTTGTATTAATTTCTAAATAGCTTATTTCTGTATCATTTATTTTTCTAATCTCTGCAACGTTAACTCTTGTTCCGGGTGAACTTTTTTCTAACTGTCGTGGCATTAGTGCAACATAGTCATTTAAGCTTACATTAGTAGATTGTGCTGTTATACCTACTGTAATATTTGTTCCTTCTTGAAAATTTTCATTTTTAGGGGCTAATAATATTTTTATCACCTCTGGATTAAAACTATCTTTTTGCTCCCAATCTTTAGATGGATAGCTAAATGCTACTGTACCATTGTCAACAGTTGTAACATCAAAATCAATATTAATAGCTTCCATAGGTATAGCCTCTATCTTGCCAAAGCAACCCATTAATGAAGATATTATTAATAATGAAAACAAAATTCTTGTTATTTTTTTAATCATATTTATACCTCCTATAATATGTCTATTTTATAGTATTATAAATTATATACTATGTCAACATTTAACAAATATAAATTATCTATTTTAAATATAATATATTATATACTAAAAAGGCTAAAGAAAAACCTTTAACCTTTTTAATACCTTTCATTAAGTGTCATATATTGTATACTATTTATTCTGCTTAGCTTTTTAAGTGCCATTTTATAAAATACACGTGTATCTTGTGGTGGTAAATCATCTATTATTTTGCATAGCTTATCATATCCTTTTATTTCTTCTTCCATAGCTATAAATAATCCTGTTTTTAAAGGTATATTAACATTTATATCTATATTATTTGGCTCAAAACTTTCGTTATTTATCTCTTTATAATAAGATTTTAAGCTGTTACATATTGTTACACATTCATCACATATATTTTTTAACCTATCCCTATATAATGTATTTTCACACTTTTTATACATTCCATCATAAAATCTATTTGCATTTGTTTCGTCTTGTATAAAGTCTTTTATATATTTACACACAACATCATTATTTTTATTTTTTTCTATATTAAATAAAGTATTTTTATTTTTTTCTATATTTTCCTTTATTTCTTCATTTATTTTTTTTAGTTCTTCTTCTGTTAAAGGCTTTAATGTTACATCTGGTGGTATGCTATTTTGTTGGTTATTTTGCATATACTGGTTATTAAACCTACCCATATTATTGTTTTGAAAATTACCAAACATAAAATTGTTATTTCTATTATTAGCATACCTATTTTGCATATTACTTCTATTATTAAAAAATAAAGCCATAGTATACCCCCTAAATATTTCTCCTATATTATATTAAAAATATTTTTATTTGACACTAATTTATATACACAGTAGTCCCTTGTTCTATATTGTCATACACCCATTTTATATCATCTATACTCATACGTACACAACCACTAGAGCATCTTTGCCCTATTGTATTGTCTATAATATTTTTGTTTTTATCCATAGCAACAGAATGATAAAGATAAGAACCATTAAACCTAAGCCAATACATAGCTCCACTACCTAGCCTTTCACTATAAAACCAATTTCCTTTATCACTTATTTTAAATATCCCTCGTGTAGTAGGAGATTCATTTAATCCAGTGGCACAAGGTATAGTTTTTATAATCTTCCAATTTTCACATTTACCTTTAAATATGTATGTAAGTTGCCTGTATATATCTGTAAATATAAGGTATTCTGTTTTGCTATCTAAACCTAAATAGTTGACATATGCCTCTAGCTCTATATCTTTTAAATATTCTTTGCTAGCTAAAGGTGTTTCTGGTATGTATAAATCTTCTCTTTTTACCCAACCTTGTATATTTAATTGTTCATTTTTTACACAATAGATTTTTTTAGTTTTATCTTGTAATATTTCTACATTAGTATCCTTTTTTATAGTTGTTATTACATTTTTAAGCTCTTTATCTAAATATACATTACAGTCTTTACTTATAGTTGCAATAACAGGCGATGGAATTATTTTTTGTTGTATACTATGTATATCTTTAGCTAGTGTAATGTTACTTTTATAATACCAAAAAATAAATATAGCAACTATAATACTTAAAATAAATAATATCTCATAAAATTTTTTCATAATATCCTCCTTTCTATTATGTATTATATATATTAAAAATAGTTCTTTTTATTAATTTAAAATTTAACCTTTGTATGACAATTTTTACATTATAGTTGATAAATATTACATTTCACTTGACAAATACTGACAGTATAGTGTATTATGTGCAAGATATTTTTTATCTAGGAGGATTATATATGAAGAAAAGTTGGGAAGTAAACGTAAATGGTAAAGTTCATAATGTTGAATTTTACATACGTAAATTTAAATATTTTATAAGTATCGATGGAAATGAAACTATGTTAAAATCTAGAAATAAGTTTGTTAATTTAATTGACTACGAATTTAACATTGAAGGTACTGTATGTAATTTAACATTATTAGGTAAAGATACACGCCTTGCCGTTAACGGTATATACCTAGATACAAATGAGCCTTATAAACCTTTTGATAAAGTTCCTGCTTGGGTTAATATTTTATGCATAATAAGTGTATTTGGTGGAGCAATTATGTCTGGTGTAATATCTGTTTTAGTTGCAGTTTTTATGATTCAAGTGTATTTTAGGTTAGCTCTTGAAAAAAAATTTGGAGCTGTTATAGGGGCATTTATAGGATGTACAGCTTTTCAAGTAGCTCTTATGTTCTTCTTGGTATTTTTAAGATTAAAATCTGTAAGTGCTGTATAAAACAATGTATATAATTGTAAAAAGGTTAAGACATATGTCTTAACCTTTTTACAATTATATACAGTAAAATTTAGCAAAAAGTTTATAACAATCATAGGTATCATTTACAGAGCCAAGCTCTCTTATAGAGTGCATACTAAAAATACAAACACCAAAATCTATAACAGTTGTGTTAAATTGGCTTGCTAACATAGACCCTATTGTACTACCTCCTGGTGAATCTGAATGATTAACAAATTTTTGATAAGCTATTCCAGTCTCTTTGCAAAGACCATCAAATATTCCAACACCAACACCTGTTGTGCTATATTTTTGGTTAGAAGAATATTTAATACAAACACCTTTGTTTAAAACAGGTTTGTTAGTTATATCATGTTTATCTGCATAATTTGGGTGTAGACCGTGAGCTAAATCTGCTGATATAATTACCGATTTTTCTGCCATAGAATAAAAGCTTTCTTCATTACCAAATAAGCTTAAACATAATCTTTTTAAAGTATCTCTAAGAAATGCTCCATCTGCACCCTGCCCTGTGTGGCTACCAACTTCCTCATTATCTGCAAGATATAATACTTTTATCCCATTGTAATCATTATTATTAGCATATGTTAAAAATCCTTGTAAAGAATTATATACCATCATTAAATCATCTAAACGGGAACAAGATATAAATTCTTCGTTTACACCTATTAAGCTACCTTTTTCTGCCTCATATAAAAATAATTCATAATCTAATATATCATCTTTATTTACATTTATCTCTTTTGATATAAGCTCGTAAATGTAACCTTTTTCATTAAAATCTTCACCTATTAAAGATAACAGTGGTAACATTTCTTTTTGTTTGGAATATTTATGCCCGTTATTTACTTCCCTATTTAAGTGTATGGCAAGATTAGGTATAATAGCAACGGGGCGCTTAAAATCTATTGTTTTAACTTGTGGATTAAAAATATTTTCTCCTTTTAATATAACACGTCCTGCTATAGATAAAGGTCTATCAAGCCAAGTGCTTACTATCATACCACCATACCCTTCTGTGTTAAGCTTTAAATAACTATCATTTGCTTTTATTTCACAGTTTGGTTTTATAACAAAACTAGGAGAGTCTGTATGAGAACCTATCATTCTAAATCCTGTTTTGTCGGCGTCTTTTCCTATTATAAATGATATTAATGTAGAGCCATTTCTAGTTATATAGTATTTACCACCCTCTTTAACTTCCCATTTATCTATATTATCCAAACATACAAATCCATTTTCTTCTAGTTTATTTTTTGTATTTTCTATCACTAAAAAAGAACAAGGACTGCTTTGTATAAAATGTATCATATCTTTTGCATACTGCTTTTTCATATAAACCCACCTTTTTTTAATTTAATTAATACTTTCATTTTACAATATATTTATTAAGTTGTACATAATTTATTGTGTAATTTTTCCTTTAAAAATATATATGCTAATAACCAAAAAGGAAAGGCACCCTAACGGTGCCTTTCAGAAAAGAGAGAATTTTGAGGTTAGCCCTTTTGGGCTAGGAGAGGAGTATCTATATCAATTAAAAACTTGTAAGCTATTTTGTTGTAGGAAGAAGCTTAACTTTAATATTTGCTAACTTCCCTTCTCTAATAATTTTTAACTTAATGGTGTCCCAAACTTCATACTTTTTAATTTCTTCTACTAATTGAGTAGTACTAAGTATAGGTACATTATTTATACTAGCAATAATATCGTTTTGTTTAAGACCTGCTTTATCTGCAGAACCACCTTCTAAAATTTCTACTATTATAGCTCCACCAGCTATACCATCATATTCTATATTAGAACTTTTTAAATCTGTAACCATTACCCCTAGAGATGTAGGGTTTAAATTACTCATTATATCTTCTATAATAGGCATTGCTGTGGCAGAACTTATAGTGTATCCAACACTTTCAACTGTATTATTAGCAACTTTTGCAATATTTATACCTATAACTTCACCATTTAAGTTAATTAATGCACCACCACTATTACCTGGATTTATAGCAGCAGTAGTTTGTAAAACATTTAATTTTTTATTTTCTGCAATTATGTCTGTAGATATTGAGCTTACTATACCAAAGGTAGATGTTATGCCCTCACCTACAGCATTACCTATAGCAATAGCATAATCTCCAACTATAACATCTGAAGAATCTGCAAACCTTGCTACATAAATATTATCCATATCTTCCTCTGTCAAATTATCACTACTAATAGATAATACTGCCAAATCATTGTTTTCGTCTTTACCCACAATGCTAGCTTGTATAGGCTTATTACCCTCTATAACTACTCCTATTACAGATGCGTTTTGTATAACGTGATAATTAGTTACTATAAAAACATCGGTAGATGTTTTATGGAAGATAATACCAGAGCCAGAGCCTTGATATTGTGTGCTACCGTTAAACCAGTCCACACCGTTATTTAATGTTGTTATGCTTACAACAGATGGTCTAGCACTTTCTATAACAGTCTTAACTAAATCGTTAGATGTTTTTATAATGTTAGGTTCATCTAAAGAAGCATCTATTATGCTATCATTAGCATATTTAGGGATAATTACATCTTTACAATATGTATAAACAAAGCTAATAGCTAAGCCTAATAGTAAAGAGCAAGCAACAGAACCTACATATATAAAAAACTTTTTTAAAAATTTTGAAATATTATTTTGTTCTTTTATTTCTTCTTTATAAAATTTATAAGGTTCATTATTGTTATCCTGTTGGTTATTATGATTATCCATAATGTTTCCTCCCTATGAATATATATTAAATCAAATAAATGAATAAATTATGAATTAAATGTAAACAATTTAAAATATTTTTTTAACATATAGATATTTTTATAATTTTTTAACCAAATATTACCTATTTTTGTCTAAAATGAAGTTTTAGATGGTATTAATACAACTTTTAAAGACATAGGTTTATTTCCTTCTCTAACAACTTCAAAAGATACAGTATCGTTAGGTTTACATTTATTTAATGCAATAGATAAATCATCTACTGTTTCTATTTTTTCACCGTTAAAGCTTGTTATAATATCGCCTTCTTTAATACCAGATTTTTCTGCATTACTACCTTTTTCTACTTCTACAACTATAACTCCATTTACATTTAAGTTATAAATAAGTTTTGCCTTTTCTGTTATAGTTTTTCCCATTATACCAAAATATGGTCTTGCTACATATCCATTATTTATAATTTGGTCTGCTATATCTATTGCTATATTAGATGGTATTGCATATCCTATACCCTCTATGGCAGAGCTAGAAAGCTTAGCTGTATTTATCCCTACAACTTCTCCATCAGAATTCATTAAAGCACCACCACTATTACCTGGGTTTATAGCAGCATCTGTTTGTATAACAGTAAGGTTTTTACCATCTATATTTATTTGCTTATTTTGAGCACTTATCATACCTTGTGTCATTGTTTTTCCCCTACCTAATGCGTTACCTATAGGGAACACAAAATCGCCCACTTCAACTGAATCAGAATCTGCAAATTTTGCTAACCTTACCTCTTTTATGCCAGCATTGTGCATATCTTTTTTACTAACACTAAGCACAGCTAAGTCTGAGCTTGGGTCTGTTCCTACAAGGTTAGCCTCCACTTGTTCCTCTCCTGTAACAGATATAGTTACATAAGATGCTCCTTGTATAACGTGGTTATTTGTTAATATATACACCTTATCCCCATCTATTTTATAAATAATGCCAGAGCCAGAGCCTAAGTCTTTTAGTTCACTATAAAAAAACCCTCCAGATGATTTTGTAGAAATATTTACAACAGAATCTCCAACTTCTTTAAATATAGAAGATGCACTGTTAGATGTAAGTATTACATTGTCCTTTAAGCTAGCTTGTGATAAATCTGATACATTAAATTTAAAATTAGTTTGCTCTCTTTTAGAAATAAAATTTTTAGATACAATAGCACCTGTCCCTATACCTACTCCTAAAAATAAACAACAAGATGCAACTGCTCCAGACTTTAATATAACTTTTGCAGCTTTTCTTCTTCTTTTTTTATTTTCTTGTTTCTTTTGTTCTTTTTCTCTAGCTATTAAAGATTTTATTTGTTCTTTTTTTATTTCATTATAGTAGAGTGTATTTTCTTCAGACGTATGGCTATCATCATTATCCATATCTACAATATTATTCTCTATATTATTATCCATATCTACAATATTATTCTCTATATTATTATCCATATCTTTATTATCTGTACTCATAATTATTACCTCCGGTTGATTAGTTAATCTATACTATAATTATATACATATATTTTGAATAAAATATTAATAATATGTAAACAATTGTAATATTTTTAAAAATACTTATATATATTATTTATAATTTCTATACGTTGAAATAAAGTATCTACCTCTATTATTCTAATACACACAAAAAAAGCTAGGTTAAACCTAGCTTTTTTTCTCCGTTCACATATTCCCTTAAATAATCACATAATAAATTGATAAATTATCTCCCCAATGATAAAATACCAACAATTAATACCTCCCCAAAAGTATTAATTTAAATTATCCCCCACAAAGTAGTTTCCAATTTATATAAAAAAAGCTCTACTTTGGACTACCAAATAGAACTTATAAATATCTAATATTAAAATAAAATATAATTAGAATAACTATAGCTAATTTTGGTAACCCAGCCGTCATATGTAAAACATTTAGACCTGTGGCTTTGCGTCCTTATTTTTCAATAAGTTTGCCTTTTTCAATTTTAAAACTACAATAAGTATGTAACCTTTATTGATTACATACTTATTGTACTACATTATTACATATTAGTCAATATAATTTTTAAATAATTTAACTCAAATATTTATGTATTTTTTTGTTAAATTTTACCTAAAAAGCTGGTACAACTGCACCTTTATATTTTTCTTCTATAAAAGTTTTTATTTCATCACTTGTTAAAGCTTTATATAAAGATTGTATTTCTGGTTTTGTTTCGTTACCCTCTTTAACAACTAAGATATTTGCAAAAGGCGAGTCACTTCCCTCTATAGATATAGCATCTTCCATAGGGTTAAAACCTGCTTCTAAAGCATAATTTGTATTTATTACAGCCATTTTAACATCATCTAATGCTCTTGGCAGTGCAGCTGCGTCCATTTCTATTATTTCAATATTTTTAGGGTTTTCTTCTATATCAAATATAGTAGCTTTATCGCCCACACCCTCTTTTAATTTTATAATACCATTGCTTTCTAAAAGAAGTAATGCTCTTGCACCATTTGTAGCATCGTTAGGTACTGCCAATTTATCTTTATCTGCAATCTCATCTAAAGATTTAATAGATTTAGAATATATACCCATTGGCTCTGTATGCACTGGACCAACAGAAACAAGTTTTTCTTCAGTTTCTTCCATATAGTTATTTAAATAAGATGTATGTTGAAAAAAGTTAGCATCTATTTCATCTGATGTTAGGCTTGGATTTAACACTGTATATTCTGAAAATTCTTTTACATTTAAGGTAATACCTTCTTCTGCTAAATTGTCTACCACTTCATTTAATATTTCTGCGTGGGGTACACTTGTTGCACCTACTGTTATTGTTTTATTGCCTGTGTCCCCTCCATTACTATCTGATGTTTTATTAGAATCTGAGCTACCTCCACAAGCTGTAAGCCCAAAGCAAAGTACTACTGCTAATAAAGATGTTTTTAAAAATTTTTTCATAATATATTGCTCCTTTTTATTTTTTATTTTATTTTTTATTTAATTTTTTACCTAAAATATTACCAATAGTTTGAACTATTTGAACCAATATAACCATTAATACAACACTTATTATTAATATGTCATCTCTATACCTTTGGTATCCATAAGTAATAGCTATGCTACCAAGCCCACCACCACCAATAGTACCTGCCATAGCAGAATATCCTATAATGCTTATAATGGTTGTTGTAATAGTAGATATAATAGATGATATGCTCTCTGGTATTAATACTTTATATATTATTTGCCATTCTGTTGCTCCCATAGATATAGATGCTTCTATAACACCTTTATCTATTTCTTTTAAACAAGCCTCTATCATTCTAGCAACAAAAGGAATAGCTGCAACAGTAAGTGGCACTATGGCTGCTTTAGAGCCTAATGTTGTACCTACAATAAATTTAGATAACGGAAAAACTGCTATCATTAATATTACAAAAGGCACACTCCTACCAATATTTATAATTATACCTAATATTCTATTTAAAACTTTATTTTCTAATATTCCGTCTTTTTCTGTAACGTATAGTACAATCCCAAAAAATATACCTAGTATAACAGAAAACAAGCTAGAAAAAAACACCATATATAAAGTTTCATTAAAGGCAGGTAAAACTATCTTTTTTAATTGTTCTAAATATTCGGGATTATTCATAGTGTACCTCCTCTACCAAAACATTATTTTCTTTTAAATAATGTATAGCATTTTGTATATTTTTATCTTCACCAGTTATTTTTATAACAAGAGTACCTATTAAGGTATCGTCCATATGTTGTATATTACCAAGAAGAATAGATGCCTCTACATTATATTTATTTACCATTTTAGATATATAAGGCTTTGTAGATGTTTCTCCTATAAATATACCTTTTATAACTACACCATTTCCGTCTAAAGCCTTTTGGTAAACATCGTTTTCTAGCTTAACATCAACAGAGTCAAAAAAGCTCCGTGCTATTTTTGTTTTAGGCTTTATAAATACATCTGAAACTAGCCCACATTCTGCTATTTTCCCTTCTTCTAATATAGCAACCTTATTACAAATATGTTTTATAACGTCCATCTCGTGAGTTATAATAATAATAGTAATACCTAATTTTTGGTTTATATCTTTTAAAAGAGATAGTATAGACTTTGTTGTTTCTGGGTCTAATGCACTTGTTGCCTCATCACATACAATAATGCTAGGGTTGTTAGCTATTGCTCTAGCTATACCAACTCTTTGCTTTTGCCCACCAGATAGCATTGCTGGATACATATCCTTTTTATCTAAAAGCCCTACCAAATCTAAAAGCTCATTTACTCTTTTATCTATGTAATCTTTAGGTTTATTATCTATTCTCATAGGGAAAGCTACATTTTCGTATATAGTAGAGTTCATTAAAAGGTTAAAGTGTTGAAAAACCATACCTATTTTTTTTCTTGCTTGTCTAAGCTCCTTTTTAGATAGCTTTATTATTTCTTGCCCGTCTATCTTTATGCTACCACTTGTAGGAGTTTCTAATAAGTTGATACATCTTACAAGAGAGCTTTTACCTGCTCCACTAAGCCCTATTATGCCAAAAATCTCCCCTTTTTCTATATGTAAATCTATTCCCTTTAAAGCATTTACTGCGTTTTCTCCATTACCATATGTTTTAACAAGATTTTCTATTAAAACCATTTTTTCACCCCATTAAATATTGCATATAAATCTATTTTTATTAACAATATAAGTCTAGTTAAAAATTATTTATTATTATATCTATAATATATTTTTTTGTCAAGTTTAACAATTTTTTATATACTTTTTTGTTGTAACATTACAATATATAAAATATAAAATATTTAAATACTTATTTGTCAAGGTTGTTATAGTATAATATTTACTTATAAAAAATGAACCCCTTTTATTAAACTATTTTGTCTAATTTTAAGGGCCATTTTATATTTTATATACTATTATTATTATCTAATATAAATGCTAGCTTAACACACTCTATACCTATAACCATTGTATAGTTGTCTTTTTTAAAAATCATCGGTTCATTATTTTTTTTAACAATAACACATTCTTTAGGTATATTTTTATCGTCTAAATAAGTTAAAAAGAAGATTCCATCATTGTCTTTTATAGTCCATTTTTTATCAACTAAAGGTTTTATAAAAAAATCTTCATTACAATTAAACTTTGTATTAAGTATTTTTTTTGTATTTATAAAATTATCTACTATATCTTTCATTTTCTTCTCCTAATTATTTTTAAATAAAATTGGTTTTAAATATTTACCTGTGTAAGACTTTTCACACATAGCAACATCTTCTGGTGTGCCAGTAGCAACTATTGTACCACCACCATCTCCACCTTCTGGGCCTAAATCTATAATATAGTCGGCAGTTTTTATAACATCAAGGTTATGCTCTATAACAACAACAGAGTTTCCTGTTTCTACAAGACGTTTAATAATTTTTATAAGTCTGTGTACATCATAAGTATGAAGACCTGTTGTTGGTTCGTCCAAAACATATATAGTTTTGCCTGTTGCACGCTTGCTAAGCTCTGTTGCAAGCTTTACCCTTTGTGCCTCTCCACCAGATAAAGTTGTAGAAGATTGGCCAAGCCTAATATAAGATAAACCGACATCTGATATAGCTTGTAGCTTTTCTTTTATTTTAGGTATATTTTCAAAAAATGTCAAGGCTTCTTCAACAGTCATATTTAAAACATCAGATATAGTTTTACCTTTATATGTTACCTCTAGAGTTTCTCTATTATATCTTTTACCATTACATACTTCACAAGGTACATAAACATCAGGTAAAAAATGCATCTCTATTTTTATAATTCCATCACCAGAGCAAGCCTCACATCTACCACCTTTTACATTAAAGCTAAAGCGTCCCTTTTGAAAGCCACGCACCTTTGCTTCTGGGGTGTTTGCAAACAAATCTCTAATAAGGTCAAAAACACCTGTATAAGTTGCAGGGTTAGAACGTGGTGTTCTACCAATAGGAGATTGGTCTATGTCTATAACCTTGTCCAAATTTTCAAGACCTGTAATAGATTTTACTTTGCCAGATTTACATTTTGCTTTGTTAAGCTCTCTAGCTAATGTTTTATATAAAACGTGATTTACAAGGGAGCTTTTACCAGAGCCAGATACACCTGTAACACAAACAAAAAGTCCAAGAGGTATATCTACATTTACTTTTTTAAGGTTATTTTCAAAAGCCCCTTTTATAGTTATTTTATTTTTAGTTGGTTTTAGACGATTTGTTGGTATAGGTATAGCTAATCTACCACTAAGGTAACCACCTGTTAAAGATTTTTCACATTTTAATATTTCATCATAAGTGCCAGAAAACACAACTTCGCCGCCGTGTTCTCCTGCTTTTGGCCCTATATCCACTATAAAATCAGCCTGTTTCATAGTATCTTCATCGTGCTCTACAACAATAAGAGTATTTCCTATATTTCTTAAATGGTTTAAAGTATTTAAAAGTTTATCATTATCTCTTTGGTGTAGCCCTATACTAGGCTCATCTAAAATATATAAACACCCAACAAGACCAGAGCCTATCTGTGTTGCAAGCCTTATCCTTTGAGATTCTCCACCAGATAATGTGCCAGCTGTTCTAGATAATGAAAGATAGTCAAGCCCTACATCTACTAAAAAGCCAATTCTTGCGTTTATTTCTTTTAATATTTGCTCGCCTATAAATTTTTCACGTTCATTTAAAATAATATTATCAAAAAAAGTTTTAGCATCTTTTATAGATAGGTTAGTTATTTGTGATATATTTTTATCATTTATAGTAACAGCTAAAATTTCTGGCTTTAACCTTTCCCCTTTACAACTTTTACAAGTAACATTTACCATATATTGCTCTAGCTCTTGTCTCATTGTATCAGAGGCCTCTTTATACCTACGTTCTAGGTTATTTACTATCCCTTCAAAAGAATAAGAATATTCTTTATAACCATTTTGCCCTTCCCAACTAACATCTATTTTTTCACCTTTTGTGCCATACATTAAAATATCTTTAATTTTATCTGGTAAATCTTTATAAGGAGTATCTAAAGAAAAATTATATTTTTCAGATAGAGCATAAAATATGCTATTAGACATAGAGTTTGAGTTGTTTATAGAGTTCCAACCAGATGCGTTTATAGCTCCTTGTGATAAGGATAAATCTTGGTTTGGGACTATTATATCAGGGTCAAAAATAAGCTTTACTCCAAGACCTGTACATTCTTCACAAGCACCGTTAGGGTTGTTAAAAGAAAATGAACGAGGCTCTATCTCTTCAATATTTATATGACAATCTTCACAAGCGAAGTTTTGGCTAAACTTTAAATCATCACCCTCTACGTCTACAATTATTATGCCATCTGTAAGGCTCATAGCAGTTTCTATGGAGTCTGTCAAACGTTTTTTAATGTTATCTTTAATAATAAGCCTATCTATTATTATTTCTATATTATGTTTTTTATTTTTTTCTAAAGATATTTTTTCTGATAGGTCATATATATTACCATCTATCCTAACACGTACATAACCACTTTTTTTAGCATCTTCTAATATTTTTATATGTTCTCCTTTTCTAGCTCTTACGATAGGAGCTAAAATTTGTATTTTAGTTTTTTCTTCTAAAGTACATATTTGGTCTACAATTTGGTCAATAGTTTGTTTTTTTATTTCTTTTCCACATTTTGGGCAATGAGGTATACCTATCCTTGCATATAATAGCCTAAGATAATCGTATATTTCTGTAACAGTACCTACTGTTGAGCGAGGGTTATTGTTTGTTGTTTTTTGGTCTATTGATATTGCAGGTGATAGCCCCTCTATATAATCTACATCTGGCTTTTCCATTTGTCCTAAAAACTGTCTTGCATAAGATGATAAGCTCTCTACATATCTTCTTTGCCCTTCGGCATATATTGTATCAAAAGCAAGGCTAGATTTACCAGAGCCACTAAGCCCTGTAAAAACAACTAATTTATCTCTTGGTATAGTTAAATCTATATTTTTTAGGTTATTTTCTCTAGCACCTTTTATTGTTATTTGTTCTTTATGCATCTTTATCTCCTTTATTAAGTGTTTTTTAATTTTAATAAGAAAGTTTTTAAAATGTTATAATTATACGTTAAGCATAAAATGAGTTATAGCCCGTATATTCTAACTAAAACCCAAAATACTATTAATTTAGATAATAAATGTAAAGATATAAATATCATTATACAAAATATAATAGACAAGATAAATTTTATTATTACACTAATAAAATTAAATTTAAGCTTAAAAATAATTATTAAACAGTATATACTAATTAAAATTATCTCTAAAATCATAAAAAATTTAATATAAAATAAATTGTGTGGAAAGATGAAATTATGTATAAGATTTATAAAACATAAATTTTTAAAAACAGTATTTAAAATATAAAATTTTTTATTTGTAGATTTATTAGCTCTTTTTTTAAAAAAAATATATATTAAATATAGTATAGGAGTGCTAATTAACATAGGACACACAATTAATGGGATAAGAATAAACCCACCCATACCTATACCACCTGGAGATGTTTTATCATAAATATACATATCAAATGATATAACTGTTAGATATATACTTGATATAAAAATAATACAAAAAAACACATAATTAAAAATAAATTTTATATAATTAAACAATGTATAAAATTTATTAGGCATTTTTATTTTTTTAAGGTAAAAGTACAACAATATAAATAATATTTCAATAATAAAAAGCTTAAATGAATATCCTAAATTAAATAAGAAAGTACAATTATGTATAAGGGTTATAGAACATACGTCTTTTAAAGAAAATCTATCTTTAAAAGACGGGTTTACTATATTGCTTGTATCTTTTATAATAATATCTTTTAGGCTAAAATATTTATAAAGCCAGTATAATATAGGTATACTAATTACCATAGGATATGCGACAAATATAACTAATATTTCAAAATCCTTATCTGGAGTTATAGAACAAAACAAGCTTAGCAATGTAGCGAATATAGTATATAAAATTATAATTTTTAAAAATATATTTTTTAATTTATTCATAATTAACCCTTTCTTATATTTTATTTTTAGTGTTTAAAAAATTATCTTAAGCTTATCTTTTTTAGCTCTATTATCTCATCTCTTAAAACAGAAGCCTCCTCAAACATTAAATCTGCAGCATATTTTTTCATTTCTTTTTCTTTTTTTGCTATAAGCTCTAAAAGTTCTTTTTGCGTCATAGATTCTGGGTCTTTGTCTAATTTTTTAGATTTTTTGCTAGGGGCAACGCTTTCTGTTGCTTTTATTATTTCGTGTACTTTTTTTGTAATAGTCTTAGGTATTATACCGTGAATTTGGTTGTATTCTTCTTGTATATTTCTTCTTCTATTTGTTTCTGATATAGCTTTTTCCATAGAATCTGTTATTTTATCGGCATACATAATAACTCTACCATTTGCATTTCTAGCAGCACGTCCTATTGTTTGTATAAGAGATGTTTCTGAGCGTAAAAACCCCTCTTTATCGGCATCTATAATTGCTACTAATGATACTTCTGGTATGTCAAGCCCTTCTCTTAAAAGATTTATACCAACTAATACATCAAAAACATCAAGCCTTAAATCTCTAATTATTTCTAAACGTTCTAATGTGTCAATATCCGAATGTAAATAACGTACCCTTATACCTGTTTCTTTTAAATATATTGTTAAATCTTCTGCCATTTTTTTAGTTAAGGTAGTAACTAAAACTTTTTCATTTTTTTCTACAACCTTATTTATTTCACCTATAAGATTGTCTATTTGGTTTTTAACTGGGCGAACATAAATTTCTGGATCTAAAAGTCCTGTTGGTCTAATAATTTGTTCTACTGTATTTTGAGTATGTTCTTTTTCATATTTGTTAGGCGTTGCAGAAACAAATAACATTTGATTTATTTTACTTTCAAATTCTTCAAATTTAAGAGGCCTATTATCAAGGGCAGAAGGTAGCCTAAAGCCATACTCTACAAGAGTTGTTTTTCTAGACTTATCCCCTTCATACATACCTCTAACTTGTGGTATTGTAACGTGAGATTCATCTACAATCATAAGAAAATCATCTGGGAAGTAGTCTATAAGCGTGTGAGGTGTAGAGCCTGCCTCTCTACCGGATAAATGCCTAGAATAGTTTTCTATCCCAGAGCAAAATCCCATTTCTAACATCATTTCTATATCATAATTTGTCCTTTGCTCTATCCTTTGAGCCTCTAGTAGTTTTTCTTCTCCCCTAAACTTTTGTAGTTGGTCGTTAAGCTCATCTTGTATACCTTTTACAGCAAGCAACAATTTTTCTTTACTTGTTACATAATGTGATGCTGGAAATATTGTTATGTGGTTTCTAAAGCCTAATATCTCCCCTGTAAGAGAGTCTATTTCTGATATTCTATCTATTTCATCTCCAAAAAATTCTACTCTATAAGCTACATTAGATGCACCAGCAGGAAATACCTCTAAAACATCTCCTCTAACACGAAATGTCCCCCTTATAAAATTTATATCATTTCTGTTATATTGTATTTCTATAAGTTTTTTTAGTATACTATCCCTATCTTTTTCCATACCAGTTCTAAGGGATACCACCATTTCATTGTAGTCGATAGGGTCGCCTAAGCCATATATACAAGATACACTAGCAACTATTATAACATCACGTCTTTCAAAAAGAGCTGCTGTTGCCGAGTGCCTAAGTTTGTCTATTTCATCATTTACAGAAGAATCTTTTTCTATAAATGTGTCGGAAGATGGTACGTATGCTTCTGGTTGGTAATAGTCATAATAGCTTACAAAATATTCTACTGCATTTTCTGGAAAAAACTCCTTAAACTCATTATATAACTGGGCTGCTAATGTTTTATTGTGTGCTAAAATAAGAGTAGGACGGTTTAGCTTTTCTATTATATTTGCCATTGTAAAAGTTTTACCAGAACCTGTAACACCAAGAAGTGTTTGAAACTTTTTGCCATTTATAAAACCAGTTGATAAATTTTCTATTGCATCTGGCTGGTCTCCTGTTGGTTTAAACTTTGACACAACCTTAAAAGATTTATCTATTTTATCCATAATATACTCCTTATTTTTTCTTTACATTTTTAGAATTAAACACTTTAAGATTTAATTTGTTTGGAGAAATTTTTTTAAATATTTCTGCTGTATATAAAGCATCGTTTAAAGCATCGTGGAAGTTTTCTTGTATAGGTATATTTAAAATCTCTATGGCAGTTTTTAACCCTACACAACCACCTTTGCTATATTTTATATGTTTTGTTGCTAAATTTTGTATATCAATATATTTTAATATTAAATCTGATGATAACATATTGTAATAAGATAAATTTCTGTATAAAGCCTTTAAATCTCCACTACCCCAAGTACAAAAAATATGCTCCTCATCACCTAAAAACATTTCAAAATCTGTATAAGCCTCTTTAAAAGATTGCTTGTCCTTTAAAATTTCTTGTGAAAGTCCAGTTATTTTCTCTACATAAGGGTGAATTTCTTTATAAAGATTTGGCTTTATATAAAGATTTATTTTATCTATTATATTAAAATTATTATCTAATTTTACTGCTCCTATTTGTATTATTTCAAATCTACAAGAAGGTATAAGCAGGATAGTTTTATTTTTTTCAAAATCATAAGCTTGGTTAAATTCTAAGTCTAAAACTATATAAGACATAAAACCCTCCTTAATAATTAAGTATTTGTTATAATAGTACACCAATTTTTCAATAAATACAACGTTTTATATTAAAATAATTTATAACCTAAATTTTAAAGGTAAAATATTGATTTTTTAAATAGTATAGTGATATAATATAAAATAACACAAAATTAAAAATTTATTAACTTATATTTTAAAAGAATGGGGAAAATATGGAAAAAGCTAGTGATGATTTACAAGACAGACTATATGATAAAAGTTATACTTGTCCTGTATGTAGTGAAAAATTTAAGTCTAAAGAGATAAAAAAAGGAAAAACAGTTTTTGAAGGAATGGATTTGGGGCTTAGAGCAAAGTTTAATCCAATTTTACCAGATTATTACTATGTTCTTATCTGTGATAAATGTGGGTATGCAGGCGTAACAAAAACATTTAACAAAATTACTAATATAAATATAAAAAATATAAAAGAAAATATAAATAAAAATTACAGACCAAAAAAATATCCACCTGTTTACGATGCAAACACTGCAATAGATAGATATAAAATAGCTTTATATTTTGCACATATAAAAGAAAGTGCTATGTCAGAAAAAGCTTATATTGCACAAAAAATTGCTTCTATATATGGTGATATAGATGATAAAGAACGAGAGCTAGAATATAATAAACACGCTTATAATTGGTACAACCACGCTTACATAAATGAAGATTTTCCTATGATGGATATGGAAGAAAATCAATTTTTATATAATTTGGCTTATTTGGCATACAAAACAGGTAATAAAGATGAAACAAGAAAAACTCTTGGTAAATTGGCCGTAAAAAGAGATTTATCTAATACCTTAAAAGAATCTATTGAAAATTTTATTGAAATAATAAAAAAAGAAGACAAAGCATAAATCTTAAAGAAAGAGGAGTATTATGTTTTTAAAAAGACTAGAAATACAAGGGTTTAAATCATTTCCTGAAAAAATACGTTTAGATTTTAAAAAAGGTATAACAGGTGTTGTAGGGCCTAACGGAAGTGGCAAAAGCAATATATCAGATGCTATAAGGTGGGTTTTAGGAGAACAAAATGCCAGAACCCTACGTGGAGATAAAATGGAAGATATTATTTTTTCAGGTACTAAAAATAGAAAACCTCTTGGATTTGCAGAGGTTACTATATACCTTGATAATACAGATAAAAAGCTCCCATTAGAATATAGCGAGGTGGCTATTACAAGAAAAGTTTATCGCTCTGGAGAAAGTGGATATTATATAAATGGTACAAATTGTAGGCTTAAAGATATACACGAGCTTTTTATGGATACAGGCATTGGTAAAGAAGGATATTCCATTATAGGTCAAGGCAAAATAGATGCTATATTAAGCAATAAGTCGGAAGATAGGCGAGCTCTTTTTGAAGAAGCCGTTGGTATTATAAAATTTAAAAATAGAAGAATACAAGCAGAAAATAGACTAGAAGAAGTTAGGAAAAACCTTGTTAGAACAAATGATATAATAAGCGAGCTTGAAAGACAGGTAAAGCCTCTTTTTGAGCAACAAGAAAAGGCAAAAGAATTTTTAAAACTATCAGAGCAGTTAAAAATTATAAAAATAAACTTATTTGCAACAGAATATAAAATAGCAGAAAATAATATAACAGATATATTAAACAACATAGATACATTAAATAATACAATACTGTCATTAGAGCAACAAGCAAAAATATACCTACAAAAAGAAGAAAACCTTAAAAATAGCCTTTTAACAAAAGAAAAAGAAATAGACGATATAAACAATACAATAATAAACTTAAATATAAATATAGAGCAAAACCAAAATAGCATTAACCTTGATAACCAAAATATAAATTTTATAAAAGAGGATATAACCCGTATAAAAGATGAGCAATCTAAAAACAATGACCTTATACTAAGAAAAAGTGATGAAATAAAGTTTACAAAAGTTAGCTTAGAAGCAAAAATTTTAGAATATAACATAAAAAAAGAAGAACTAGATAAGCTTTACATTAAATTTGAAAAAATGTCTGCTAAAATGGATAAAAATGAAGAAGAATTTAAAAGTATAAATAATAAAATAGTTGAAAAAATACATTTATCCTCAGAAATATCTAACAAGCTTACTATTTATAAAAGCTCAAAAGATAGCCTAAATGAAAAATTAACCCAATTAGAAAAAGAGATAGGGTTATATAAAAGTAAAATTAACGAAAAAATAACTAGAAAAATGGTATTAGAAAAAAATCTTGCCAACATAAAATTGGAAGAAGAAACAATAAGCCAAAATATAAATTTTTATAATGTAGATTTTGAAAAAAATAAAACAGAGCTTATTAACATAAAACAAATAAATAATGAGGATAATAAAAAATATATAGAATTAAAAAATAAACACAAAATATTAAAAGAACTAGAAAAAGATTATGAAGGATATTTTGGCTCTGTAAAGGCTATATTAAAAGAAAAAGAAAAAAATAATAAGTTTTCTGGTATATGTAGTGCCATAGGAGAGCTTATATCTGTACCTAAACAATACGAAACAGCAATAGAAATAGCATTAGGTGGTACTATACAAAATATAGTTACTAATACAGAAGAAGATGCTAAAATAGCAATAGATTATTTAAAAAGTACTAAAAAAGGAAGAGCTACTTTTTTACCTATATCATCTATTAAATCAAAGCCACTAGAACAAGATAAATATACCATATTAAAGGAAACTGGCGTGATAGGTATTGCAGATAGCCTTATAAAATTTGATTCTAAATATAGCAATGTTATGTCTAACATATTAGGTAGAACTATTATTATTGATAGTATAGACAATGCAATAGCTCTATCTAAAAAATATAAATATATGTATAAAGTTGTAACTTTAGATGGAGAGCTTATAAACACTGGTGGTGCTTTAACTGGTGGTAGTATATCTAAAAAATCTGGTGGTATATTTTCTAGAGGTAGAGAAATAAAAGATATATTTGAAAATATTTGCATATTAGAAGAAAAAATTAACAAAACTAATAATACTATACACCAAAAAGAAGAAGAACAAATTGAAATTCAAAAAAATATAGAAAAAAACAGAGATAATCTTAATAAAATATCCTTAGAAAAAATAAGGATAGAAAGCGAAGTAAAACAAACTGAAGAAAATATAAAATATTTAGAAAATAACATACAAAATTCAAATGACGATGTAAAAAATATAAATAATAAGCTAAAAGAAAGCTACTCCAATAACAATAAACTAGAAGAACAGCTTAATACTATAAACGAAGAAATAAAAATATTAAAAGAAAATATTTTAATATTTGAAAGCAAATTAGAAGAAGAAAGGCTTAATAAAGACACAAACTTTAATTATATAAATAAATTACAGATAGATATAAAAGAAATAGAATATCAAATAGAAAATAACAACAAAGATATACATAGGCTTAATAATGATATAGATATTTTAAAAGAGACAAATACTACATTAAATACAAAAATTAAACATAATAATGATAAACAAGATATTTTAAACAAAAATATTATTTATGTCCAAAAAAATATTAATGACTTAAAAGAAAAAACTAATAATTTAAAAAATAGTATAAATATTCTACAACAAGAAAAAACTAACATAAATAACAGTATAACTACCATAACAAATGATATATCTAGTATAAACAAAAATATATTAGATATAGAAAATAAAAAGGTAAAAGCAGAAGCTAAAAAAGAAAATATTGAAGAAAAAATACAGCTATTATGCGATAATATGTGGCAAGAATATGAAATAACATATGCTAGTGCCTGTAATGACTATGAAAATATAAATTTATCATTTGATGAGCTAAAAAAAGAAGAAAATAAATTTAAAGCAAAAATATCTAGCTTAGGAAATGTAAATGTTGGTGCAATAGAAGAATATAAAATAATAAAAGAACGTTACGACCTTAATATTAAGCAACGAGAAGATATAATAAAAGCAGATGATGACTTAAAAGATATAATAGCTACATTAATTACAGAAATGGAAGAGCAATTTAAAAAACAATTTTCTTTAATAAATAAAAATTTTAACCAAGTTTTTTCTGACATATTTGGTGGTGGAAAAGCAGAGCTTGTCCTTGCAGATGAAGATAGTATATTAACATCTGGCATAGACATTGTAGCACAACCACCAGGTAAAAACCTACAAAACTTAAATCTTTTATCTGGTGGAGAAAGAACTCTTACGGCTATGTCATTATTATTTGCCATACTTATAATGAAGCCTTCTCCTTTTTGTGTGTTAGATGAAACAGAAGCTGCCTTAGATGATGCTAACGTTTTAAAATATGCTAATTTTTTAAGAAAATTTTCTTTAGATAATCAGTTTATACTAATAACACATAAAACAGGTACTATGGAAATAGCCGATATATTATATGGTGTAACTATGGAAGAACAGGGAGTATCTAAAGTTATATCCGTAGAATTAAAAAATGCTAAAGAATATGAAAATTTTTAAAGGGGAGTAAAAATGGGATTTTTTAAATGGTTTAAAAAAGAAAAACAAGAAGAAAATATTAACACATTACAAAATGATACACAACAAATTAAAGAAAATGTAAATGAAGAAGTACAAGAAATAGAACAAAACATAGATGGTAGTAAACACCTACAAGACTTACAAGAAATATCACAAAATACTGATGATAGTAAACACCTACAAGAAGTACAAGAAATTTCACAAAATACTGATAATAAACACCTACAAGAAGTACAAGAAATTTCACAAAATACTGATGATAATAAACACCTACAAGAAGTACAAGAAATTTCACAAAATACTGATGATAGTAAACACCTACAAGACTTACAAGAAATTTCACAAAATACTGATGATAATAAACACCTACAAGACTTACAAGAAACACCACAAAATACTGATGATAATAAACAATTACAAGACGTACAAGAACCTAAAAAGAAAGGCTTTTTTACAAAAATAAAAATGGGGCTATCTAAAACAAGAGATAGCATATTAAATGGTGTAGAGCAGGTTTTAAGTAGCTTTACAAAAATAGATGAAGAGCTTTTTGAAGAATTAGAAGAATCTCTTATTATGTCCGACATAGGTGTAGAAACTTCTGTTTATATAATAGAAAAAGTTAGAGAAATAGTAAAAACTGAAAGAATAAAAGATGTTAAAGAAATAAAAGATGTCATAATAAGAGTTATATCGGATATTTTAGAAGAAGAAACAAAAGAATTTAGCTTAAAATCTCCTAGTGTTATACTTGTTATAGGTGTAAATGGTGTAGGAAAAACAACTACAATAGGTAAACTTGCCAATAACTATAAAAAAGAAGGTAAAAAAGTTTTACTAGCAGCAGCTGATACCTTTAGAGCAGCTGCTATAGACCAACTACAAGTATGGGGTGAAAGAAGCAATATAGACGTAATAAAACATCAAGAAGGCTCAGACCCAGCAGCCGTTGTTTTTGATGCTATACAAGCAGGAAAGGCAAGAGGAACAGACCTTTTAATATGTGATACGGCAGGTAGGCTTCATAACAAAAAAAATCTTATGGAAGAGCTTAAAAAAATAGCAAGAATTGTAACTAGAGAAAATCCAGATGCACAAATAGAAACACTCCTTGTGCTAGATGCTACAACAGGTCAAAATGCTCTACAACAAGCAAAACTTTTTAGCCAAGTATCAGATATTACAGGTATTGTCCTTACAAAATTAGACGGTACTGCTAAAGGTGGCGTGGTTATAGCTATAAAAAATGAGCTTAAAATACCTGTTCGTTTTATTGGTGTAGGCGAAGGCATAGATGATTTAAGGCCTTTTGATGCTAAAGAATTTTCTAAAGCATTGTTTGAATAGCTTTAAAAATATAAGTCATATCTTAATTGGTATAAATCAATTTTTTTAATACTTCGTATTCAAAAACAGATATTCCTATATATTTTTATTCGTAAAAATTAATACAAACAACCGTATATAATTTTTCCTTTAAAAATATAAGTCATATCTTAATTGGTATAAATCAATTTTTTTAATACTTTGTATTCAAAAACAGATATTCCTATATATTTTTATTCGTAAAAATTAATACAAACAACCGTATATAATTTTTCCTTTAAAAATATAAGTCATATCTTAATTGGTATAAATCAAAATACCTCTTATTGTTATAATAATTTAACAACAAGGGGTATTTTTATAGTTTTTAAATATTTATTTTTTATAATATCCTTCTAATCTATATATAGGCATTCCTATACCAGAAAATTTTTCTTCGTACTCTGTTTTTACATTACCTTCAAAGTCTGAATTATGTAAATCTAAAGATATATTGTGTAAACGCCAACCCTTGTCTGCAAATTCATTTAAAGAAAATTCAAACAAAAGCCTGTTATCTGTTTTAAAAAATACTTCTCCACCATTTGTAAACAATGCTTCATATAAATTTAAGAAATTTTTATGAGTAAGCCTTCTTTTAGCCCATTTTTTCTTGTTTGGCCAAGGGTCGCAAAAATTTATATATATTCTATCTATTTCTTCTGGCTCAAAATAGTTAAGTAGCTCCTTAACATCTGCTACAAAAAACACTATGTTTTTTCCTACACCTTTTTCTCTCCCCTTTTTTAATGCACTTACTATAACATTTGTTTGTCTTTCTATTGCTATATAGTTTATATTAGGGTTTAAAAGGCTCATAGTAGTTAAAAACTGCCCTTTACCTGTTCCTATCTCTATATGTATAGGGTTGTCATTACCAAAAACTTCTCTCCATTTACCTTTGTTTTCTTCTGGCTTATGAATAAACCTATCATTTGTATTTAGCTCGTTATCGCCCCAAGGCTTTTTTCTTAAACGCATATTTTTACTCCTTAAATTATATTTTATCATTTATTAAATTATAGCATATTTATTAAAAATTTCAACATTTAACAGTAATTATTGTATAGTAAATACCACCTGCCTAAACAGGTGGTATTTACTATAATTCCATTATTCTATAACCATACTCTCCATTATCTATGCTTTGGGAAGATACATTATTATCTACTGGTAAAAACTCTTTAAAATCTTTTAAAGAAAAGTCTTGCTCGTATCTACAAGGTACTGCTAAAGTATATGTTTCTTTATCTGATTTATTATTAATACCTAACATAAGGTGTTTGTATTTTTTATACGATGTAAATACAAATGGGTTGTTAGCATATTTCCAACTATTGTTTGATATACTTGTTAAATCATATGGAGATATTCTATACCAACTTATATTATCTTCATTTTTTAAAAAAGGATTCATTGTAATGTTTCTATCTTTTATATAGTCTATATGGCTATTAGTAATTTTCATTTTTGTGTCCATATTTTGAATATTCATCATACTTTTTCTAAGGTTGTCTAGCATATCTTTAAAATTTTCGTGATTTTTACTTGTGCTATTATCTACCATTTCTTTTTTAGTATATTTATTTTTTTCTCTTATACCCTTTTCTATATCTAAAAGACCTTTTTCTTTTTCTATAAGACCTTTTTCTCTCTCTAAAAGGCCTTGCTCTCTCTCTAATATGCCTTTTTCTTTTTCTATAAGTCCTTTTTCTCTCTCTGATGTAGGGTTTTGTCTTATAAGCATTCTTTCTCTATTAATAAGCTCTTGCTCTATTTTTATAAGCTCTATTTCTTTTTTTATAAGAGCTATCTCTTTTTCTCTTATCTCCTTATCATCTGTTGGTAAAAATCCTTGTTTTAATGCTCTCTCTTTTTCTAAAAGTCCTTGTTCTTTTTCTGCTAAACCTTTTTCCTTTTCTGCTAAACCATCTAATTTTTCTTTAAGATTTTTTTCATAGTCATCTAAAGGTATTTTTGTTTTGCTTTCTTCTCTTTCTATCAACTCTTTTTCTCTATCAATAAGCCCTTGTTCTCTCTCTAAAAGGCCTTCTTCTTTATCTATTAATCCTTGTTCAATATCTGATATATTATTGTTGTTAGTGTTGCTAGTATTATTGTTGTTAGGATTATTATTGTTACCAAGGTTATTATTGCTATTATTATCTTCTGGCATTTCTACACAGCTATTACCCTTACCTATATTTATTATAGCATTTACTTTATATTGTTCTTTCCAGTCTATCTCATTTCCAATATATCCAACTAATGCTGAAGAAATATCTTTATTATCTTTAACCATAACAGATACAACATTAAAATCTTCTATCTTGCTTTTATTGTTTTCCATATTATCTGGGTCAAATTGTGCAGAAAACTCTCCTTTACCATATGAATCTACATTAAATTTGCCTAGACATACATTTTTTATATTACCTTTTTCAAATCCTATAAATTCTAAATAGTAGTCGTATTTTGGGTTTATACCTTGTGCATAAATATTTACCTTGCCTTTGCCATCTTTTATTTCTATTACACATCTACCAAGGGCAGGTCTAAAGTCTAAATTATGCTTTGAGCCGTCTTGTTTTAATGGTATAAAATTTCTACTATATTTTCTTGAATAAATCATAAAGTTCCCCCTATAATTAATATATTATTATAATATATATGCACAAAAATATTTTTTATGCCAATTATTTTAATACATATATGAAAAGCCTACAAATATTTATAAATATTTTTTATTATTATATTTCAAAATGTATGTTATTATGGTATAATAATTTACAATATTTTATTATAGGAGGTATCTATATGTTTATATACGAAAAAATGACAAAAAATGTAGTATCTGTTAAACCTGATTATTCTGTTTCTAAGGCCTTTCAAATATTAACAGAATCTAGACATTCTCAGCTACCTGTTGTAGATGATAATAATAAACTTACAGGACTTCTTACAGAAAAACTTTTAGCAGAGGTAAACCCCTCTAAAGCAACATCTCTTAGCGTTTATGAAATAAACTATCTTCTTAGCAAAACAAAAGTATGTGATATTATGCGTACTGGCGTTTTTAAAGTTAATCAAAATGCTCTTATAGAAGATGCTGCCCTTATTATGAAAGAAAACCATATAGGTTCTTTACCTGTTGTAGATGATGATAATAATCTTGTTGGTATTGTTACAAGGGTAGATATATTTAAAGCATTTATAGACATACTTGGTGTTAAAGTTCCTGGTACTCGTTTATCTTTAAAGGCTTCTGACAAGGTTGGTGAGCTTGCAGAAATTAGCCAAATTATTGCTAATCATAATGTTAATGTTAAAAATATTTCAAACTTTGCTACATCTTTTGGTAGTGAAATTATTATAAAATTAGATTCTTTTGAAACTGATGATATTATAAACGACCTAAAACAAAAAGGATACGAAATTTTATCTGTAAGCGTACAAAGATAATTTCATAATTGTTAATTTTAGTATTGACATTTTTTGTAATATTTCATATACTGTTATTAGAAAAGAACAAGGGCGTTCAAAACATTTGGTGTTTTGAGCCCTTTTTTGCTTTTTTTAATACTTTGTATTAAAAAATTGTAATTATTATAGGTTATTATAAATTTTGGAGGACTTGTTATGGCAAAATATAGCAAAGAGGATATTAAGAGAATTGTTGAAGAAAATGACGTTAAGTTTATTAGGTTACAATTTACAGATGTTTTAGGCAAATTTAAAAATATTGCTGTTACTGCATCTCAACTAGATAAAATATTAAATGATGGTATGATGTTTGATGGTTCGTCAATAGAGGGTTTTGCTAGGATAGAAGAATCTGATATGTATCTTAAGCCAGACTTAGACACTTTTGTTATATTCCCTTGGCGTCCTCAAACGGGAAAAGTTGCTCGCTTTATATGTGATGTTTATAGACCAGATGGCACTCCTTTTGAAGGTTGCCCTAGATATATATTAAGAAAAACTTTAGAAGAAGCTAAGTCTATGGGATATGACTTTAACGTAGGTAATGAGCTTGAATTTTTCTTATTTAAAGTAGATGAAAATGGCCACCCTACAACAGAAACAAACGATAGAGCAGGATATTTTGACCTAGCTCCTATTGATAGTGGCTCTAATGCTCGTAGAGAAATTTGTTTAACTTTAGAAGAAATGGGATTTGAAATAGAAGCATCTCACCACGAGGTAGCAGCAGGGCAACACGAAATAGATTTTAAATATGATAATGCTTTAGCTACTGCAGACAATGTTACAACATTTAGAATGGTTGTTAAAACAGTTGCACAAAAATATGGCCTACACGCAACATTTATGCCAAAACCTATATACGGTATAGCAGGCTCTGGTATGCACACTAATATGAGCTTGTTTAAAGACGGTAAAAATGCTTTTTATGACCCAGAGGATAAACTAGGCCTTAGCAAAGATGCTTATAGCTTTATGGCTGGTGTTTTAGAGCATATTAAAGGTATAACAGCTATTACAAACCCTCTTGTAAATTCTTATAAAAGACTTGTGCCAGGGTATGAAGCCCCTTGCTATATAGCTTGGAGTGCATCTAATAGAACAGATATTATTAGAATACCTGCTAGTAGAGGTGTAGGAACAAGAATAGAGCTTAGAAGCCCAGACCCTACTACTAACCCTTACCTTTGCTTAGCACTTTGCTTAGCTGCTGGCCTTGATGGTATAAAAAGAGGTTTAAAATGCCCTGATAGTGTAGATGAAAATCTTTTTGAAATGACTAAAGAAGAAAGAGAAGCTAGAGGTATAGACAATTTACCTGAAACTTTAAACGAAGCTTTATATTATATGAAACACGACCCAATGGTTAAAGAAGTTTTAGGTGAACACTGTTATAAATCTTATAGAGCTTGTAAAAAAGCTGAATGGAATGCTTACAAAACTTATGTTTCCCATTGGGAGCTTGAAAGATATATGACTATATATTAATATTTTACAAAAAATATCCTAAAATTAAAACTTTAGGATATTTTTTTTATGTATAATCATATAATAAATAAACTAATTTAAGGAGTTTATTTATGATAATATACGTTGTTAAAAAAGGTGATACCTTTACATCTATTGCCAATTTATATAACACTACGCCAGAATTTATAGCAACCCAAAATGGATTTAGTATAAACGATACCCTTGTTATTGGGCAATCTCTTGTTATTCCACAATATACTGAAAAACTTGGAAAAATTGCTACTAATGGCTACCTATACACAAATATAGATGAAGATATTTTAAAAAATACATTGCCTTATTTAACCTTTGCAACTATATTTACTTACGGCTTTAAAGAAAATGGAGATTTAGTATATGCAGATGATGAAAAAGTTTTAGAAATTATAAAAAGCTATAACGTTAAACCAATTATGCTAATATCTACTTTAACAGAAGAGGGAAAATTTAGTAATGAACTTTCCAATAAGATATTAAATGATATTAACTCCCAAAATGTGTTAATAGATAATATTTTAAAAAATATTAAAGAAAAAGGTTATTTTGGACTAGATATAGATTTTGAATATATTTTCCCAGAAGATAAAGATTCCTATGTAGCTTTTATAGACAATATAACAACAAAATTAAATAAAGAAGGATACCCAGTAATAGTTTCTTTAGCTCCAAAAACATCTAGTACACAGCCTGGCCTACTATATGAAGCTCACGACTATAAATCTATTGGTAATATTGCTAATGCCGTTTTGCTTATGACATATGAATGGGGTTATACCTACGGACCACCTATGGCTGTTGCTCCTATAAATAAAGTAAAAGATGTGCTAGACTATGCTATAACAGTTATACCTAATAACAAAATATTTATGGGTATTCCAAACTATGGATACGATTGGACTCTACCATATGAAAAAGGTATAAGTAAAGCTAAGAGTATTGGAAATGTAGAGGCGATAAATATAGCTAGAGAAAAAGGCTCAGAAATATTGTTTGATGAAACATCACAAGCCCCTTATTTTTATTATTATGATGAAGATAATAAAGAGCATATTGTATGGTTTGAAGATGCTAGGAGCATATATACAAAAGTTACAACTGCCTTTAAATACGGTTTTCCTGGTATTAGTTATTGGAACATTATGAGATATTTCCCTCAAAACTGGCTTGTTGTTAGCCAACTTTTTGATATATATAAAATAATGTGATAGCTAATTTTAGTTAAAATATAAATAATAAATTAATTTGAATAGTAAAAAAGTTGTAGCATAAGTCTACAACTTTTAATTTAATAAAAATGGTAAAAACAGTTGTACCATTATTATAATAAATATGATACCATAAATAATATATTGTAATTTATATGGAAGATTAAAAACATAGTTATACCCTATTCTATTTGGTACAAAAAAACGCTTATCGCTAGGGTTATAATACATTATACCATATTTCCAGTATTTATCTTCATCTATAATACTATCATCTAAGATTTGTAAATTATTACTTTGTTTATATAATGCAATAAGTCTATTGTATTTTATAATTACATAATTAAATAATATTATAATAATATATATAGTAAATATAAATAATAATATATTAATCATATTAAAATTTTTTAAAGTTAATATATTATACCCGATACAAATTATATTTATTATAAGCATTATATTCCTAAATCTTTTTACTAGATTTTTATATGCTATAATTAAATTTTTTATGTAGTCATCATATAAATTTTCTGTTGGTATTGTTACACCAAAAATAATATTTTTTGATATTTTAGAAAATTCCAAGCATTGATAACTACACAAAAATATTATAATATTTAATATTACTATATGAAATATTATATATAGATATCCCATAGCGTTATCTCCTTTAATATTATCTTTTATAAATTATATTTCTAATATATTATTGTATTTATAAAAAATTTTTAAGTAGTTAAAATATTAAATTAGATTATTTTTGCCACTGGTCTGTCATAGGTCTTGGTTCGCTCGTTTCTCCCTTTTTAAGAGGTGGTCTTTCTTGTAAAAACTTAGTACCACTAACCATTTTTGTATATACTATGTACATATCATTTGTAACAACCTTTTCTATAGGATAACAAGTTAATAAATCTACAGAATATGGCTCTTTACCATTAAAAGCTAAATCGCTCCAGTCGTGTACACCAGATTCGTATATAGCTTTTCCTGTTACCTCATATATAAATATATCAAAAGGGGTATCTACTATAAATTTATCTCCTTTTTCCATTTTAGGTAAATCATAAAATAATTGATAGTTATGTCCACCTAGAGCTGTTATAGCTTTCTCTCCAAATATACCCCAGTTACCAAAACGCCCTGGAGCTGTTATTTGCCAATTATTGTTTATATCATCTGCACCATAATAAATAGGCATCTCATATATTTCCATTTTAGGTATAGTAAGTGTTCCTATTTTTTCTCCTAAAGCATACTCTGGCGACATAGTGTCTACCTCTACTATGTTAGTATCATTCCACACGTCTTTATATTTTTCTAATGTTTTTTCTTTATTTTGTTCTAGCTGAGCAAATGTTGTAGGATTTTTTGCAACAACTGGAAATAACTTAACACACCCTGCTGTAACTATAAATGCAATTAAACTAAAAAATATTTTTCTTATTAATGTATACAATAAAAACACCTCTTTCTAAACATAATTTTAACATATATAAGTATTATTTGCAATTATTTATTATAATTTTTAATTTTGTTATATATATTATTAATATACACATTAATTTCCAAAAAACAAAATTTTTTTATTTTTCCCTTTTAAAATATTACATTATAGTGTATAATTTATATGTCGACTATACTTCATATTTAGTATAAAATAAAAATAATAAGGAATGGTGATAAAAAATGCGAGAAGCTTCGTCATTTTTAGACCCAATAGGGTTCTTTTTACTTTTAATAGGCAACTTATTTTTTTCATTAATTGTACTAAAACGTTGGAAAGGGAGAATACTTAATATATTATTACCAGTAATATATCCTGTAACTTGTACGGCTTCTGTTATATTTACTGCTAAAAGTTTAACAGTTGCTAATGAACCTGCTTCTTATATAGTTTTATTTATTGTTAGTATGGTTCTTCTTATATTTCTTGTAAAAATACGCTTAGAAGAAGCCATTTTTTTAAGTATTTTTCAAACATTCCATATAGTTTTTTCAAAAAGTTTAGCTGCTGGTTTGCTATCCCTTTTTTATGAGAAAAATATGTTTCAGCTTTTTCAAGTTGACCAATATACTCAGCTTATTACCTGTTTTGCACACGGTATATTAGCTACTTTATTTTGTATATATTATCTAGCATTTAATTCTAAAAGAATATCTGCCTTTTTCTTATGTAAAGGTCAGGTATATTATGTTATGATTATACATATTATGTTAGCTTTATATCTACTATTTAACTGCTATAATTTCTACTTTAACTTAGACCTTATATGGTTTTCTGTAGAGCAGGTATACACTTGTTTAGTTTTATATGCTGTATACTTCTTAGTTCTTCGCTTTGGTGTTAGAATGTCTTCTCTGTTACAAAATGAAATAAGAAATAAAAAACAAGACTTTACTATATTACAGCAAGTTTCAAATTTTGTAGCTGCTGAAAAAAGTAATGAATTTTTAAGCTTGTATTCTACATCATCTGTTTCTTTAAAAGAGCTTATAAATAGTGATAATAAGATAGACTCTTTAGAAGAAATTAAAAAACTAGATAACAAGTTAAAAACTATAATTAATGAAGATAACAATACTGTGTCATCTTCTAAAACAATAAACTCTTTATTTTATGAATTTAATAACATATGTAACTTTAAACAAATTAACTTTGAAGGAAATTATTATTTTGGCAACAATATTGACATTGAAGAAAAAGATTTACACCAAATATTGTCTATTTTATTAACAAATGCTTTAGAAGCTAGCTTAAAGCTCCCAGAAAATAGTAAAAAGACTATATCTTTATCTACAGAACAAAAAGATGAAAACTTTATACTTAAAATATCTAATACATATAACAAAAAACCTAAAGTAGACAATGGTTACTTAGAATCTTCTAAAAGATATACAGAAATAGAAGGTCTTGGTATTGGTTATGTAGTTCAAGTATTATCTAAAAATAAAGGGAAATTTAACTTTAAAATAGATTATAAAAATAAAATATTTATTGCTGAAGTTAAATTAAAAATAAAAAAATAAAAGCTATTTTATAGCTTTTATTTTTTTATTTTTAATTTCTTGGTTGTGGTTTCATACAATTAGGCTTTTCTATTATAAACTGTCTTTTACTATCTAAGTAGTCTTGCACAAGCCTTAGAGCCTCACCAAAACGTTGAAAATGCACTACTTCTCTTTCTCTTAAAAATTTAATAGGTGTAATTACATCTGGGTCGTCTGTCATATTTAATATATATTCATATGTTGCCTTAGCTTTTTGCTCTGCTGCTAAGTTTTCATACAAATCTGTTATAGGATTTCCTGTTGATTGGATACTATCAGCAGAAAATGGAATACCCCCTGCATTTGCTGGATATACACCTACACCGTGGTCGGCTTCTGTCAATATAGGACTTAAAATTTTTTAAATTTTACTCAAATTTTTATAAAAGCTATAGTATATTATATGATTATTATAAATTACTTAATTTTTTTATATTTTGCTTAAATTGTTCATAATTAATAACTGTCATATTACTATACTCATCTTTAACCTTTTTCTTATTACTTTTATTCGTAATATAAATATTCTTTATATCGTAGTCATCTTCATCAATATTGAATAAGGCTTTTAAAATAGCTGCTTTATTATCTTTTAATGTTTTATACCTCACTTCAATAAAATTTTTTTGCTTTTCATAGTTTTTTTTGCCTATTTCACTGTATTCTATAGTAGGTTTTAAGTCTTTGGCCTCTATATGTAACAATACCTTATTTTCTTTATCTAAAGCAATAACATCTATATCTGAAAATTCTATAAATGATTTTTTATTTGTTCTATACTCTTTTGGTATCTCAATCTTTTCAATTTCAACCCAAAATTCTTTTTCTTTATTAATATTTTCTTCCTTATAAATAACCCTAGGAACTATATATCCATTGTCATTAAGAATATCCGCTATTTTGTAACTCATAAATGTAGCTAATTTTTTTTGAATATCAGAAAAAAATTTCCTATCATCTTTTTTATCAAAAAATTTGTCAAATTTATATATTCTTAATTTACTATTTTCCTCTATATAATTGATAATATGGAATGCTAAACCTTTAAAAACTAATACATTATTTAAAAAATTATATATTCCGAAAAACCTTTTATTTTTAATCTCTATAATACAATTAAGCTCATTATTTCTTATATTCTTATAACTACCATTATTAGCCTTATCATCCATCATAAAAAAATTAATTATTTTTGTTATTTTATCTTCAGATAAATATTTACTTTTATCTTTAAAAAAATTATTTATATCTTGATAATCAAGCACTTCTATTCTAAATAAATTGAATTTCTCTTCTCCTGGTTTATTATTTAACTTAAATATTGCTAATAAATATGCACTTATTAACTCTAAATCATCAATATTGAAACCTATATTTTGTAACAAGTAATTGTTAATTTGTGCAAGTATATCTTCTGTGGAAATATGACATTTATTTTTTACTTTTTTTAAAAATATATTTGTTTCAACGTCATTTATAGTTTCTTCTTCTAATTTAATTTTTCCACTATAATCATAATATTCATCCAAATATTTATCAAATCCAGAAATTTTAGTATCATCTACTGGACTGAATAAATCATTAATATTAATACTAACACTAATATCTTGTTCTAGTTTTAAAAAAAGTTCGATATTACTATAAAGAATTGTATATTTTTCAAAATAAACTAAAATTTTAATAAAAGATTCAATATATAAATATCCATAATTTTCATATTTTAAATTAATCAATATATTTTGTAAGCTAGTACATACATCTATTAAACTATATATTCGATATTCTATTTCTTTATTATAATATTTATAGTATTCAGGAGTATAACTTCCATAGTAACATATTTCTTTAATAATACAGCTTAAATAAAATAATTCATCTTTATTAAATTTTTTAACCTCATTAGTAATAAAATCTTCAAATTTCTGTAGTAACTCTGGTAATTCTGATACTTTATAATAGTTTTTTAAATTTAAATACTGTTTAATATACTCACTTATATCAGGATATTTTATGTACATTTCAAAAAATGCTTTAAATTCATAATAACTCCAGCTCATTTTAAACCTCATTTGTAAAATATTTTTTTAAATTATATTTATTGTGTTTTATATGAAACTTTTATTTTTTATGCGGTATATCTAATTTATCTAAAATATTTCTAAAATCCTCGATTATATTTTTATTTCCTTTTAATATTAAGTACTCTATACCTCTGAATTCTAGTTGGTTACAATTTTGTTCACTAAGTGTATCTGCAATAAATATATCACTATCTCTTGCAATTGTTGCATCTGCACTTTCTGGATTTCCTTTGCCCATTAACTTAACTTCTATTCTATAAATTTTACCTGAAGAACTAATTAGTCTATAATCAACCTCTCTATCAAATTTTTTAGATTTATCTTGTATAAAATTAGAGTTATCAATATTATTAGTTGGCACCTCAAGAATATTACATAACCTATCCAATAACGGTTTTTCAACTTTTTTACCAATAGAACTCCAAGCACCACCTCGTAACTGAATTTTTTTAGTAGCTAATGCATTAATTACCAACAAACTTTCAGTTAAAGTCAAGTCAACAGTAATATTTTTATAAGAAATTTTTATATTAATTGCAATTTCATTTAAAGCATCTTTCTCAAGTTGTCCAACTATACTTCTTAAATATTCAAAATTATCATTAGCAACACTTAATACCACCTCTCTCGCTGTTGTCCCATACATATTATTAATTGTTTTCTTATTAATTCCAGCATATATTGCAGCTTCTTCAGGCGAAAAACTATCACCATTAATAAAATATTTTTTATACCATTCTAAAGTTATTGTTTCATCACTCATTTTAGCTTCAACTATTTTTTTAAAGAAATCTAATGTAAAATCAAAAAATACGGCATTTATAGAATTAACAACTTCTTCTCTATAATCATCACCTTTCAATAGTCTATCAACTGTTTTTTCTACAACTTCATTCTGAAATGTAATCATAATAATTTTTCTCCTCATTTTTAATTAAATCTATATATTTTTCATTTATTTCACACATAACAGGGATTCTTCCCATTTCTTTTGCTACTTTACCTAATGTTCCAGATCCAGCAAAAGGATCCATAATCACATCTTTTTCATATGAATAATATTTAAGTACTCTACGACATAGTTCTTCTGGAAAAACTGCTGGATGATTTTTGTCAGATCGCGGAGATATATACCAACAATTTGTTGTATCTATTTCATCTTCTTCAAACTTATCATAATCATCGCCATAGTCATTTATATTTTTATCTAAAAGAAAATCACAATTTTTTCTATAAACCATTAAACTCTCAGTTATGCAATTAGGTTTATATGACAAAGGTTTTCTAGTTTGCATGTAACCTCCAATTCTATTTGGTACACTAGGCTCTGGCTTTATCCATATTATTTCATCTATAAAGTAAAAACCCGCTTCTTCAAGAATTTTATGATAATCATAATGAATAGGATACCTTATGCTTTCAAATTCTCTACCTGGTCTTTTTGTAATAACTGGCGATATATTAACAATCATAAATCTACCATCTTCTAAAACTCTACTACAAGCTTTAAATACATTTTTAATTTTTAATAAATACTCATTGTATGAATGATAATCACTATACTCTCTTGCATTGTAATATGGTGGAGATGTAAATATCATTTGTATTGATTCTTCTGGAAGATTAGTCAAAGTTTTTTCTGTATCACCAATTAATATAGTTGGTCTATTTATCTTTTCCTTATTAACATTTCGCTTTATCCTTAGTTGTTTGTATTGATAATATTTATACATTTTATATATATTTTCATTTTTATAAAAATCTTTAATTTCAACACCAAGTTTTTTAAAACGTTCATCTATTTTCTCTTTATATAAACAAGTTCTATACATCTGATATACTACTTCCATTGGATGATTTTTAAAAGCATTTTCTCTTAAAAAACTATATATCATATCATTATTTATTTGTCTTCCTATAGATGATACTATTTCTCTTTTTAATTCTATTGAAATTTCTTGATTAAAATATTTTAATAATATTTTAATATTTTCATCGGATTTATCTTTACCAAGCTTTTTTATTTCTTTGATTGTTAGTAAATCATTTATTTTCATTTATACCTCCACATAATAATTTTTATTTTCTAAATTCCATATCTAATCTTATTGTATTTGAAAATAAACTATATAATGTTTATCACAAAAATTTCTAATTATTTTTATAACTTTTATATTTTATTTAACTTTATTATTCAAATAATTAGTATATAACTCAATGTTTTACATTTTTATAAATTCTCTTAAGTATAAGATGATTTTTTCCTACTATTTTTACATTTTTTCTTAAATTAATTAAGTTCTTTTTAGTTGTTTACTTACTAGCATACATTAATACTAACATAAATTAGTTTTTAGGTCAATTAATTCTAATTGCCGAAATATTTTTTAATATACTAAAATTCTTAATTTCTATAAGATATTTAGTAAAAATCTATATAACATTAAAAGTTAATATCATCTTGACACTCTTTACATATATAACTTCCTTAATGTTTTAATATATATTATTTGACTTTTCTATATATTACTAACTTATATATATTGGGATATATTTAGTTTTCATTTTTTATCATTTATTTCTATATTAACTATAATTCATAGCATCCTATGTACAATAAAAGACTTATCAGCCCGCATTTAAAGCTAATAAGTCTTTTTATTATTTACACTACATTCTTGGTTGTGGTCTTAAATTGTTATTTCCATTACAACCCGGCTTCATACAATTAGGCTTTTCTATTATAAACTGTCTTTTACTATCTAAGTAGTCTTGCACAAGCCTTAGAGCCTCACCAAAACGTTGAAAATGCACTACTTCTCTTTCTCTTAAAAATTTAATAGGTGTAATTACATCTGGGTCGTCTGTCATATTTAATATATATTCATATGTTGCCTTAGCTTTTTGCTCTGCTGCTAAGTTTTCATACAAATCTGTTATAGGATTTCCTGTTGATTGGATACTATCAGCAGAAAATGGAATACCTCCTGCATTTGCTGGATATACACCTACACCGTGGTCAACATAGTATGGTCCTAAGCCAGCTTTTTTTATTTCTTCTTCCGATATATCATCTGTAAGTTGGTGTACAATAGAACCTATCATTTCTAAATGTGCTAGTTCTTCTGTCCCTATATCATTTAATATAGCTTTAGCCTCAGGTGTTATCATAGTAAATTTTTGGCTAAGGTAACGAAGTGCTGCACCTAATTCTCCATTAGGACCACCATATTGTTATAGGGTATAAATATAATAATCATTCTATTTTTATAATTCTAGCATAGAATAACAAAAAAATAAAGTACTCAAATACATACTATTTTTCTTTATCATCATTATTGTCTATATTATCAACTACATCACTAACCCTTTTATCCATTATTTTGTTAGTTACCTCAAGTCCTTTTATTAACCATTTAGGCACAAGATATCCTTTATCAAGCTCTACTATATTTTCTAAAATACTTCTAAATTCATTTATTATACAATGGGCAAGTATAAACCAACCTATTGCTAACATTATATGTAAATTAATTCCTATAACCTCACCTATCATTTCAAAGGCTATCCCAAGGCCAAAACCCATAGCTACCAAACACCATATTAAAAACTTTTTAATAAAACCTTTCATAGCTCTTCTTGAGCTTTCTATCTTTAAATATCTAGCTTTTAATATTCCTGTTGTATAATCTATTATGTTAAGTCCTAGTAAAAACACAAACAAAAACCAAAAATCACCCAAAATAGCCGATAAAATACCTGTTATGCAAGATATAAAATATTTTATTTTGCTTTCAAAAATATTTAAAAAAAATCACTCCTTTACAAAAACAAGCACTAATATAGTAAACTACATTAATACTTGTTTAATTTCTAAATATCCTTCTTCTTCTTTTTTTGCTATCTTCCCATAATTCAAAATAAATCTTTATTTCTTTTTTTGTTCTACTTAAGTGTTTCTTTCTCCTTTGCGTCTTTCCAACTATATTTATTTATAGTTTTCCAAATAAAAGGCTTTAAATCGCCCCAAGTTCTATACCTAAAAATGTAATCAACACCCAAGTGGGCAGGCTTAATGTCTTCAATGCTTTTCATTAAACTATCAACATCATTAGGTACACCTATTTTATCACTAAAGTCAATTATAATAGTGCCATTAAAACGTACACTAACAACATTATCTGTATAAGCCTTAACAGTATCTTGTATAAGCTCTAATGTTAGCTTACCTGCTCCTCTCCATTTAGCACTTATTATTGACTTTCTCTCATCTATTGTTTTATCTTCTGTGTATTCAATATCAAGCTCTTTTTCAAATATATCCACACCCCAAGTAGATGTGTCTAAAAATATATTACTTTGTATATCAGTTATGTTTATTTCAATATTTTCAAGCTTTGTTTGGCTTATTCTAGCAATATGGTTTGCAATATCATCATTTCTAAATATTTTATTTATAAAATTAATAACTTTATCATTCAATAAATTCTATCCCTTCTAATACAAAAACTTCTTCTTGTTGGCATTCTATATTAGATGTTTGGTTATTTACAGTTAAATTAGAATAGTCAAGCACACCTTCTATATCTAATATTTTTGAGCCAACAATAGCATAGCTTAAAAAATCTTTTTTAAATGCTATTTCTTTTAAATAAAGGCCTATATTTTCAGTAACTTTTTTCTTTAACTGTTCTTTATCATAGTTTTTGCTAAAAATAGCCTTAACAGATATATTTATACCTTTAGGGGTAGCACTAATTACTGTACAAAATGCTCCAATAGGTGCTTGCCCTCGTCCTTCTCCTGTAATGTTGGGGTCAATGTATTCTTGTACATTTTCTACAAGGCTTTCATCAGCTGGCAACCTATCATTATCTATAATGATTACTTTAACGGTAGTATGACCTTGCCAAAGGGGTATTATTCTAGCATCTCCCACGCCATCAACTTCTTTAGACCACCTTTTATAGTGATATATGTTCCCACTTGTAGCAGGTTCTCTAAGTCTTTCAAAATACCTATTCCTTAAATCTGTATCAGTTTCTTCATCATAACCCCCATTAGTTTGTAATTCATTGTTACAACTATTAATACCAGTTATAGTAACAGGCATTTTCTTTATACTATTAATAGGCACATTGCCTATTTTACCAGCAGTAACACACTCTATATTAACTGTACCTGTGCCTATTATATTTTTTTGTTCTATTGCCTCAAAACGAACAAGTCCATCTGTTTCAAATAAATCTCCAATATTAACAGTACCATTACCTTTTACAGTAATGACACCTTGAGAATATGTAGCATTTTTCCTTTCTATACCTGTTCTTTGCTTTATAAATCTTTCAAGTTCTACTCCTTTTAGGTTGTTTACATCTAGTTTACTAGCTACAAATGTAAGTTTTTTAAGTGTACTACACATTCTAATAGATATAGCTTTTATTATATCCCAAAGAAAATACCCTTTTCTTTTTTCGTAATTATCGGGTATTTCTTGTAAAAATTCATTTAATATTTCATTCGGGGTTTTATCAAAGTTCAATGTCCAACACCTCACTAATATTTAAAGTTTCATTATTTTGCAAATAGCAATTAAAATTTATAGTTAAAAGTGTATTTTCAAAATCAAATGTAAAATTATCTACATCTTTTATAAAAGGGTGGTTTAAAAGTTGCTCTGTTATTTCTCTTTTACATTCCGATAGTATAAAGCCTTTATGATAAACTTTATTACCTATATGACTATGTATTGATAAGCCAAAATCTTCTTCTTCATCTATCATATATACTTTAAATGTATCTTTTTTTGTCCTTAAAATAACTTGTATAAAATGTTTTATATTTTCTTTAAAATCACACTCTACAAATTTACCATCTATAACGATATGTTGTCCTTTTTTAAAGTCAAATTTAAAACATTTACCTAATGTTACAGTACTATTGTTTTCTATGTTTGTAATAGTATTATTTATTTTAGGAAACATACAAATCACTCCTTTAGTGGTAAAAATTCTTTAAAATAACCTAGCACAATAAGTTCTTGATTATTCTCTGTCATAGTAATTATTACTTGTTTTCCTACATCTTCTTTTTTATATTTTTCAATTAAAGAGTAAAACTTGTCTTTTTGTATAGCACCATTTAATATACTAATTTTCACATAGTCCTTTTCTTCTATAACTTCAACTATTTCCCCTATAATTGTACCTATTTTGCTAACGTTATTACGTTCTTTAAATAGCTTTGCTATGTATTCAATATTACTCATTTTAAAGCCTTTCTATTTCAATATTTGTTTTATGTATGCCATTTTCAACTGTATGGCTACTTGATATAATATTAAACTTTCCATTAATACCAATATCTTTATTATTAATATTTAATACCCTACCTGCCTTTAATTGTTCGCTACCTAAAAGCTCTAAAGATAAAGTTTCTTTTATAGTATTTAGTTCTTTTAATTTATTACTAGCTATATTTGTAGCTTTATTTATATCTTTTTTATCTACACTTTCTATATGATGTAATAAGCCATATTTTTCTATATTTTTATTATCTTCTTTTGTTGCTATAACCCTTGCAGATTTTTCATTTTGAGTAATTATAGTAACTTTATTTTTTAAATCTGCAATACTGTATCCTTTAGAAAAGTTTTGCCCTATTTCATCTAGCACATTTATGGTAGCTACATTTACTGCCATTTTATAGGTTGGGTTTATTATTTTTGTACCCCTTTCAAAGATATATAATTTGTCTTCTAAAACTTCTTTATAATATATTTTTCCTGTTTCTTTGTTACATTGCTCTAGTATATCATCTATTATTTCTGCTATTGTGTTTTCAAAATATATATGGTTTATATTTGTTGTTAAATTAGGTACTTCTGCTAAAGATATGCCTTGTTCACTACATATACTAGATATAGCCAAGTGACCACTTATATTATTAAATTGCTTTATTATTTTAGATTTATTAAGATAAAAAGCAAAATCAAAGGCAGTAAAGGTTTCTTCAAATATACCATTAATATTTTTATCTGTAATAATTCCTTGAAATACTATTTTATTATCTTTATATAGTGAAATTTTATCTCCACAGTCTATAAAAAAATTAATATAAGCATTATCTTTTGGTATGGCAAAGTCTAATTATACCCCTAAAGTATCAATACTGTCGTTCCAACTTATATTGCCTACAAAGTCTGATATATCTATTTTTTCACTATCTTTCAATATAAAAAACTTAAATATATTACCACCTACTTTTTAATTTTTGGAAATCTATACTCTTTCAAATCCAAAGAATACTGTATGTCCCCTTGCCTATCTACATAACAATTAAAAGTTTCAACTGTATATGCCATATTAGATATTTCTCTGTTATTATTATCTACAAATATCATTCTAATAGGCATTTTATTACCTGCATATTTATTAAAAAATTCCACATATACAAAGCCGTCTTCTTTAGATTTAGGTCGGATAAATCTATATTTCTTAGTAGGAAAAAAAGAAGAAAAAGATACTGTTCTAAGTGCTTTTGTTCCTATTAAGTTTAATTCACCATTTATACTCTCAAATGTTGAGTTTTTATAGCTTTGACATAGTTCTGGCATATTTTCGGGTATTATAGGTAATGTCAATACTTGTTCATTGTTATTAGCACTAAATATAATGTCCATAAAATTCTCATTTCTAATGCAAAAAAGGCTACTATTTAATAATAGTAACCTTTAATAATTTTAAATTTATTGACAGTATAAAAAATAAGTTATATAATAATAATATAAAAGGAGTAATTATATAGTTGCTCCCCTGTCGTTATTGTTAAAACAACCTAAAGGGTCGTCAAACTTATTAGGTTGTTTTTTGTTATATTAATAAACTATTGTTATATTATTAACAACAAGTAATGCTACAACAATAACAAAAAGTAAAATTTTAATTATTTTATTCATAGCATCACCCCCTTAATAAAGGGTAACAACCTTAATAATTACTCCTAGCATATAAATATGCTAAAATTATTATATCATAGATATTATATTATGTATATATTTGAATTATCAAAATGTTAAGAATTATTCATAAATAACATTAATTTATAAGCAAACTCATTTATTATTTCATCAACGTCATTAGGGTTATATACATTAATAGTAACATTAATTGGACTATTATTTTTATCAAGTAATTTTTTTGATTTATCGTGAGGGATAACTTTACTGCCATTAGGTAAGTCAACAATTTCTCCTCTGCCACATTCGTTAATGATGGCAGGTCCACCTCTATGATAACTTGTACCTGTAGCATAATTTGGTAAGCCTTCTGGTATAGTAGGAATATTAAAACTGTAACTATTGCCACCTATAATTGGCACCCAATCGGGTATATTTATTTTTAAACCATTTATTTTTTCTATAACCCAATTTATACCTTTAGAAAATAATGTAAATGGTGCTAAAAATATACCTTTTATAATATTAAAAATACCCTCTGCTATACTTTTTAATCCATTTAGTGCTTGCTCCCAGTTACCTGTAAATACACCAGTAAAGAAATCAATAATTCCACCAAAAATATTTTTAATACCTTCAACAACAGTATTAATTTGATATAATACCATATCAATAAGACCAACCACAATATTAAAAACATTTGATATAATAGCTTGTATTGTACCTATAATGCTTTCTATACGATTAATTATAGTAGTTACTAATATTTTTATAACTTTCCATATAGCATTAAACACTATTTTTATTGTATTTGCGATAAAAATAAACATTTTAGCCACATTGGGATATTTTTCTTTAATAATATCCCACCATTCTAAGCATTTATCTTTTATTTTATCAAAATTTAAAATAAGCAATGCTATAGCACCTATAATAAGTCCTATAACAAGCACATATGGATTTGACCAAGCCGTTTTATTAAATAGCTTAGCAGCTATATTTAATATAGCTTGTTTTTTAGCTAATAAATCTGTTGCTATAGCTGTTATATTAGACACTATACCCCAAGTTTTAACACCTGCAACAACACCTGCTATAATAGGTAATATCCACCTCAAATTATCTATAAAACCTAAAACAAAATTGATAGCAACAGGTATAAAATCTATTACATTTTTAAATATATTACCTAGTTTTTCTTTTAGATTATCAATAGTTCCATCTGCTTGCCATTGTACAAATTTTTGCTTAACAATATCAATTAAATTACCTATATATCCAAAAATAACTTTTGCTCTAGCTAAAAATCTATCAAATTTAGCAGATATTTTTTCAATAGTACCGTCTTGTTGCCACTTTACCATTTTATTAGCTACTTTTTCTATTACCCCTCTAAAACTGTCAAGTAGTGAACCACTGCGAACCATACCGTCATCAGTTACACCAACAATTTTAGCCATAGAATTTTTGAAAACTCCTGTAACAGTACTCCACATACCTTTAGTAGTTTTAGATAGGCTTTCTGCACCACCTTTATAGCGTTTCTCCATTTCATTAAATAAAAGCTCTGTAAGTGCTAATTGGTCAATTACTTGCCCTTTATTATTAAATACTTTACCAGAAACATCTAAATCTTCTAATGTTTTTTTAGAAAGACCAAACTCTTTTAATCTTTCAAATTCGCCACTAGCTACTGCATCTATAACTGCCTCAACTGCTTGTATCATATCTTTAGATGTAGCACCTGCCATATCCGATGTTATGCTAAGCCACTTTGTAGCAGATAACCCCATACTTTCAAATTTAGCAGTAGCCTCTATAACTGTACCTGTTTCAAATGGTGTTTTATTAGCAAATGCTATGGCATCTCTCATTAATTGAGATGCCTTTTTAGTATCTTTTGTAGCTGTTTCAAGCTGTACTTTATAGGTTTCATAGTCCATACCCTCAAAAATACCTGCTCCTAAGCTAGCTACACCTAAAGTTCCACCTAAGAAACTAAACTTTTTAAGCATATCCATACCTTTTTGTAATCCACGATAAGATATGCTAGCTAAAGATTTTGTTATATCTCTTGCTAATTGCTTAAAGTTATTTTTTATTCTTTTTAAATCTTTAGTAATACTATTTTCGGTCTTTTTAACTATTTTAGCAAATTGTTCTTGACTTTTTTTAGCACCAGATGTAAACTCTTTTACTGTTTCTTTAGCTTGTCTTAAAGGTTTTGAAAAGTTGTCTTTTAATCTTAAAACTGTTTGAATAACTTTATTAGAAGCCATAAAACACCCCCTTTCTTTAAATTATTTGCGTATTAAAACTTGAACCATATATTTTTTGTGTGAAGCCCTATTTTCACCATTGTTAAAGCCTTTGGATTTAAGCAGTATAAAGTGTGTTTGAACCCTAGTTTGAACACCACTATTCCTGCCATAATAGATTATGTATACAAATTACTAACTTTTATCTGTTCCCCATTTTTTAGCCTCTATTTCATATTCGTGTTTCATAGTTTCTATAAAAAATATTTTTTCTGTATAAGATAAATTAAGTAAATAATCTAACTGATGACCCCTAGCAACAAAATAACTATACATTGCCATTTCGCCATCAGTTTTTATTAGTTTTTTATTTCATCATTAACAGGTGTTTGCTCTTTATCTGTAATACCGTGAATTTCCATAATATGCTCTGTTATTTTCTGCATCTCATTTAATTTAAATAATTCTCCAACAATCTCATAAGGGGTTGGTACATTTAATTGTTCTTTTAATTCTTTTGTTTGCAATATAGGGACGCATTTATAAATAATCTCGCTCATCATATCAAAACTAGATGTAACTTTATCTACTTCTGTATCATATTTATCCATTATTTCACATATTTGCCTAGTCTTAATCTTTACTATTGGTACACTAGCATTAAGGCTACCTACTTCAAGTGTAGATAGCCCCATTTTATCCTGCTTACTTTTTCTATCTAATAAATTATTAAGTGTTAATTTCTCCATAATACCCTCCTAAATAGCATCTATTAAATTGTAGTCTTCAAAACTAAAAGGTACTTCTTCTTCCATTTTTGCTTTAACTTCAAAATTAAGTAACATAAATTCACTAAATGTTACTTCTAATATTTCTACCCTTTCTGTTCCGCGTGCTTGAGGGTCTGCAAGTTTACCAACTATTTTTATTTCTGGCATAATTCCTTTCTTAAAATTTTCAGCAAGCATTTTTGTAACCGTACTGTTTACTTTATTTACTGTTATAGTACCTTCGCCAGTCCACCCCATAAATTTTTTACCAGTAGTTAATTTGCCAGCCATATTTATATCTTCAAACTCTCCAGTTACTTTTGCTTCAAATTTTGTAACGTGTAACCATTCTTCATCATTTACCCATACAGTTCCAAAAGTACCAGATATAACTTCTTGAGAACGTATTTTACTCATTTATTTTCCACCTTTCTTACATATTTACAATAAATAATAAATCTTCCATAGCATTTAAAAATTTTACATTTGCTTGTAAAAATACATTTGTTCTAAATGTGTTGTTTTTAATTTCTATGTCACTCCAATTTTGAGCCTCAATCTTACCATTGCTTATCCATATTTCCCTTTGTTTTTCTGTATCTACAAAAGTTGTGTTATTATAGTTAGAATCTAATATTTCTTCTCTAGCCAAATCCCTAAAATAAGAGTTTATAGCACTTATAAATAAAACTTGATTATCATAAGAGTTTTTAAACCTACCAAGATATACCTGTTTAAATGTATTAACAATATCTTCATATATTAAATCCATAGCCTCAACTATAGTAATATATTTCATATCCTCTGTATGCTCTTTGTCATTTTTCTGTAAAGAATTTATACCCCTTGCTATCCTTACACCATCATCATCGTTTATAAGTACAAATTTACCATCTCCAATAGCTGTATTAATAGCCTCTGTATCTCCTATTTCATCTACACTATTTAAGTCTGATAAAATATTATATGTAACCGACATATCCATTCTACAACCAGCTAAAACACCTAAAAGCCTACCTAAATATTTATAACCTACAATACTGTCACCATCTGCTTTTGTAACATTTGTATTTACAAAGTTTACAATATGCATATCGTCTGCCTCTGCCTCTTGCAAGTTGTAACAAATTGCCTTTAATTTTTTTGACCTTGATTTGTTTTCAAGTTTTACAAAGTTTGCAAGTTTCTTTTGTTCTTCTCTTGTTTCACCTATATAAGCTATCCAGTTTATATCTCTTTTTATAAATGGCTTTATGTCATCAAAAGTTTTATCATTAGGTATTTTTATAACATATAGCTTATTTATGTCTGTTAAAAATACATCTTCAATTATTTTATAATTTTCTTCTGTATAATCGGTGCTTTCTACCTCTGTAAATCCTTTATATTGTTTTAGTATTTTATCTTCTGTAATAACAGATTTAGATTTTAAATTTTCTTCATTGACTAAAGTTTCTTTTTTAGATTTTAAATCTAAAGTATCAATTCCTGTATTATCTTCTATAATAAGACAAGCAACACCTCTGCCACTTCTTACAACAGCAGTATTTGCAAGTCCTTTAAATATTACATCTACTTTAGGTAACCCTATTGCCATTTTACCAACTCCTTTTAATATAAAAAAGACAAGCAAAAACTTGTCTTTAAAAATTTAATTTTTCTTTTAAAGCAACTTGTAAAACTTGTGAGAAGTTTATACCAGCTTTTTCTGCCTCTACATTAAGCCAATATGGTATAGTTAAAGTTTTTTTAATTGCTTTTGTTTCTATCTCATTTTTTACTAACTGCATATATACAGTTATAGGCATTACAAATGAACCTTCTTCCATTTCTTCATCTAAAAATGGTGGCTTTGTAGGTTCTGGTATTAAGTCATTATCTTTTTCCATTCCCCAAAGGTGAAGTCCTAGAGCTTCTTCCCCATTTTTTAAAGTTTCCTCAATTGTTGTACCTGATGTTATACAACCTAAAAGGTCTGGAAAATAAAGGCTATATCCAGTCTTTGTAGGTTCAACTATTGCAAAATATGTTGTTGATTTCATAATAACACTCCTTATATATAGTTATAGTTCAAGCAAGGGCTTTTATTTAAGCCCTGCTTGTTTTAAAATACTATTTAATGTACCTTTAGATACATCGCCATTATGATTAGGAACAGTAACTTTGCCAGTTTTATTATTATGTTTTAATTGTATATGTGAACCTTTTTGTGCTGTTTCATACCAACCATCATCTTTAAGTATTTTTAATATTTCTCTAACTGTCAAGTTTAGCCCTCCTTATACCATATATTATACACGTATATTTTATACGTGTCAAGAGTTTTTATTATTTTAAAATAACATTTTCCATATAGCTTAAATCTTCTTCTGTATCTTTTATTAAATTCATTTCTATATCAAAAGAGATAGCTACATAATCATCTTCTATATCTATACTGTCTTCATATATTTGAAATGTTAAATCATCATCTATTTTTATATATTTATCTATCAATAGATTTCTTAACTTTTCGGCTATTTGAAAGCATTCTTTTTGATTTTCCTTTTCATCTTTACAAGCATATAAAATATCTAAATTAATATATAAAGTATCTATTTTAGTGCTTAATTTTTCGGTTTTTATGTTGTTTACTTTTATAAAAAAGCAGGGTAAATTATACCCTGCATCTATGTCTGTGCTATTAACATCAATGCTTTTAAATTCATTCCTTAAAACTTGTGTAATAGCTTTTACTATTTTTTCTATCATTCTATAGTTACCAACTAAAACCTTTCTCTAAAAGCTCATCAACTAAATTTTCACACTCTTTATGAAAATGTTTAGCATAATCTTTTTCAAATTTTGAAAACACTTTTTTACCCTTTACTCTTCCTATAACCTTTCCACCTTTACCTTTTTTACCTCCTTTTACAAGGTCATATCCATCTTCTATAAGGTGTGCGTGGGGTGCATTGCTATATATCCTTACACCCCAAGTACCATTGTCATCTTTATATACCTTACCTTTTTTTATTCTTTCGTGATATGTACCTGTTTTCTTTTTAACTTTAGCTCTAGCTACTTTAAGAGATATTTTTTTGCCTTTATTACCTTGTTTATTTAAAAACTTTTTTATCTCTTTAGACGTATCCTCGTCATTAGTCTTAAATAAATCATTTGTTAAGTTAGTTACTTTAAACTCATAATCACCCATTATTCCACCACCAATTTACATATAACTTCTATTCTATCCTTATTTTTAAAATTAGGTATAAAATAATCTATATCATATCTTTGATTTTTATAGATAAAGTACATATCCCTTGTTAGCTCTTTTACACTGTTTTCTCTTAAAATAAATTTAAAGGTATATTCTGCCCTGTCTGTTTCTGCTATATAATCACTTGTTTTTGTAGATGTGGGAATTATATTTGCCCACACCTTTTTATATAAACAATATTTATATTCTGTTTGCCCTAAGTCATTAATTGATTTTTGATTTTTATAAACTTCTATTTTTTTGTCTAATATATTAGGTAACATATTAATCTTCCTTTGATAATTGCAATTGTAATATTAGGCTGTTTATTATTTTATTTGTATGTATAGCCTTATCTATTAAATAGCTCCCTTCTTTCATACAAATCAGCACATATAGTATATAGCAAGATTCTAAAACTAGCTTGCCCCATATCTATATAGCCAATAGCATTTTTAATATATTCTTTACCAGCTAAAATTATGGTGTTTAATAAAATATCATCATCGTCAAAATCTATTCTTAAATAATTTTTTATTTCGCTTAACTCTTCTTGATATACCATATCTATTTACCTTCTTTTATCTCTTTTAATTCTTTTTCTAGCTTAGCCTTTTCTTTTTCTAAAGTAGATTTTTGTTTTTCTAATTCTGCGTTTTTAGATACAAGTTCTTTGTTTTCTTCTTTTAGGTTATCATCTACCTTAACTACCTCTATTATATTATCTAAATTAGCTACCATAGGTGCAGTTGTGTCAACCTCTGCTTTTACTAAAGCATTTTCATCTATCACCTGTACATCTAATCTTTCACGTACCTTGATACCTATCATATCTTTATTCCATAAGTCTCCTGCCTCACTAGACATTTCAATAAATAGTTTTTCATAGTCAAAAAGGGTGATAAACTCTTTTAAGTTACCAATATAAAATGGAGCATTATTTACAGAAGTTTTAATCTGTTTGTTAGAAAATACAATAACAGGGTATTTTCCAAATAATAAATAATCAAATTTCTGTGTAATATCTGGTTGTAAAATATATCTGCCTCTTTCGTCTTTTAATTTGTCAAGCCAATTAAAACCATCTTGATTTGTTATTATTTGTGTACCATTTAAAATAGCTGGGTCTAATTTAGTATTTATTATAGCTTTTAAGCTATCTACATTAGTAATAGTTACTTTGCTACCGTTTAATTTATCATCAATAGACTTTAATATAAGGTTATTCCTTGTTGTAATACCTTTTCTGGCTATCCATTTGATAATATAGCTCTTAATAGTTGAAAATGTAGCTTTGTAAAATTCTTGTGTAGCTTTTAAAATACCACCAAATTTTTTTAATTTATAAGGTATCTTTACAAACTCTGGGTCTGGCATATCTGGGAATACTGCTTCTTCATCTACTGCCTCAAATCCTACTACATCTGCATTCTTTTCTATAACTCTGCTACCTTCTGTTTTGTCAACCTTTTCTATATTAACAAAATGCTCTAAAGACTGTGTTTGTCTTCTTAGTTCTCTTACTTTTGTAGATATATCTTGAGGTACAAGTATACCTTTTTCTTCTTCTGTTGTTTTAAGAACATTTATTATCTCACTACCTATTGGTTTTTCTAAAGCCTTATTTTTAATAACTGTTATAAATGCTTGTTCTTCTGTTATTTTTTGGTTATTTTGTATAGGCTCTTTATTTTTTACACTATCCTTAATGCTATTATCTGCACCATCTTCTAAATCGTATAAAATTTCTAGCTTGTTTTGTAATTGTACTAATTCATCTTTAGATTTTTTAGCATCTTCTAATTTATTTTCATTTGTAAAATTTATAACCTCTTCTTTTTTTAATTTAATACTGTCTAATAATTCTTTAATTTTTTTATTCATAAATTACCTCCTAAAATATACTTATTTTTTCTAAATCATTTAATATTTTTTGTTTTTCTTCTTCTAAACTGTTATTTATAGGCTTATTTTCTATGTTTTTAATATTTTTAGGTGTATTTTTGTAGCTATCAAAATAACTTGATGTACAAGCTACTATATCCTTTTTGTCTTCTAAAATATAACCTTTAAAATATTCTGTTATTTCTTCTCCTACAAGCCAAGTTTCATTGTCCATTAGTTTAGAAATATCTTCTTCGGGTATTATTTTAGTATTATTAATGTTTGATATATAAACATTTAAAATAGACTTTTTACATTTTTCTAAAGTATCTATTTGCTCTTGTAATTCTTTAGCATTGTAATAGCCACAAATAAAAGTTAAAGGGTTATGTATCATCATCATACTGTTTTTATAAATATATAAAACATCTCCAACTAAAGCTATAACACTAGCTATGCTACCAGCTAAACCGTCTATATAAACAACCTTTTTACCTTTATAGGTGTTTAATAGGTTGTATATAGCAAGACCACCAAAAACAGAACCGCCACCACTATTGATATGTATTTCTATTTCTTCTTGATTTTCCAACCCTTTTAAAAAATTTACTATGTCTTTAGGACAAACATCTTCTGTCTCTTCTTCACATTTAAAAAAGCTATCCATTAATATGTCTCCATATATGTATAGCTTGTTATTTTTAAGTTCTAAAGAACCTACAATATTATTATTTTCATTTTTAAAGTTAAGCTTTTTAATTTGTATCACCGCCTTTTTTATATTGTTCGCCCACTTGTTCTATTGGTATATAGTTACCATTCATCATAAGCTTGTCGCCGTGTTCTAGTCCATTTAAGTCTAGCTTGCGTCTTGCCTCATTTGGTGTGTATATGCCATTATTAACATATTTACATAACATTTCTGCTTGTGTAGAGCTATCTGTTCTTAATAGCACCTTTTCGTTAAATTTAAAAAAATAACCATCTTTAAGCTCTCTATTAAGCAATAATTTATAGTTTATTTCATCTTCATATTGTTTTAAAATAAATTGTAATGTGTCTACATAAAAACTTAATTGTTGGGCCTCTGATGAATTGTAGCTTGATTTTGAATAGTCGTTAATCATATCTGGCTTAACACCAAAAGCACTGGCTATTTGTAATGCCGTATATTTTCGTATTTCTAAAAATTGTGCATCTGTTAGCTTAATATCTAAAGGTTGTACTTTCATACCAGCAGGTATTGGCATTACCTTACCTGCATTTTTTATACCACTTGAAAACTCGGTTAATCTTTTCACTAATTGTTTTTTTGCTACCTCAGTTACATCACTATCTACTGTTAGTGATAATCTTGCCGACACACCATTTTCATTAAGCTCATTTAAAAACTTTTGGCTTGATAAGTTAGTATTTATTGTATCTTTTAAAATTTCCCTTACAGGCTTCCCTGTTATCCCGTCAAAAGTAGCACTTGTTTTAAAATGTAGCACCTCATCTTGATTAAAGTAATATACTTGTTTTGTTATCCAGTCAGTATACTGATAAACTAAAGTCCCATTGTCTAGTACATAAACATTAACACTTTTGCTATCCATTACCCAAAAGTCTTTTATTCTTAAATCTCCACCGTATTTTTTAGGTGTATATTCTTGCCTTATCCAAATGTAAGCATTGCCATAGTGGTTACGGTTGTTTTCAATAGTTGCCCAAAAAATAGTAGGTGTCATAAGGTCATTAGGCTTATATTTTAATTTAAAGCTTACATCGGTATCATCTGCTATAAATACATCATTATTTATTTTTTGATAAAGTTTTAAAGGCATTTTTGCTAAAGTTTCCGACAATAATTTTAGGCAAGTAAAATATGTCGCCTCGCTATATAAATCTTTTTCACTTTCAAAAATTTTTAGCCAATTTTCTTCATTGTTTGAGCTAGCTCTTTTTGAATTTTCATTAGAAAATTTATTTAACACCTTATTAAATACTTTTTTTATAATAATTTCACCCCCTTTCAAGTGGTAAAATAAGAGTTTTACTGTATTATTAAAGATTTAACCGTTGTAAGCTAGCCTACAAGCCATTTTTATGTGTTTTGGTAAAACACCTTATCCTGCCTTACTGTAAAAAGTCGTCCATTATAGCTAAATAATCATCTATATAACTATCTTCTGTGTGATAATATGCCAATTTAAAAGCACATAGTGTTGCGTCAACAGGGTCAACTCTGCTTGTGCTTTTATCTTTATCTATTTTAATAAGTCCGTTGTTAGTTTTTATGATAGCATTAGCCATTGCATAGTTTAACACAGGGTTATATTCACAAATAACATTGCTACTGTATACCTCTTCCCTAAATCCACTAGTGCTTTCATTTAAAGACTTATGACTTTGGTATACTTCTTCTACTGTATAGCCTTTTTCACTGCACTCAAGCATTAATTTAGATGCGTTGTTTACATCAAAACAAAAACACTCTATATTTAAGCCTTTTTTGTTACAAAAGTCCTCAACATACTTAAGTACAACATTTTGGTCAACAACAGGTGTGTCTGTAATGGTTATATAACCTCTTTCTACCCATAAATCATAAGGTTGTTTGTCTTTTATAATTCTTTCTCTTAACTTTTCTGTGTTTGGTATAAATGAGTGGCTAAAAAGTATATATTTTCTTATGTTATCAATGGTTATAGGCACAATAAAACTGACAGATGTTAAGTCTATTTTTGCCGACATATCAAAACCAACGTATACAGGCTTGTTAGATATATCTATATCCATATAATCTACTGTACAACTTTTCCATTTAGCCATATCAATGTATTTGTTTTCCCCTGCTTGCACCCATAAATTTAAGCATTTTGTTTTAAAAGTGTTCATTTTTTCGGGTATGTCTTTAGCAACTTTAAAATAAGCCTCTAAATCTTCTCTACCTTTTTCATAGCTACACCTTATAGGATTTGCTTTTTCCCATATTTTAGGGTCTGTTATATCGTCATCTTTGTCTATGTCTAAAATATCTACAAAATACCTATCATTTTGTGATATACCCTCAAGAATTTCAACACAGTATTTAAACTCTTGAGTATAACAAGGAGAATTTAAGTCAAAGCCTGCAGTTGTTATAATCATACAAATACCCTCTTTTACATTTGAACCTAGATACAAGTCGTAAAATTCTGTTGTTCGGTGTTGGTGATATTCATCTATAACTAAAACAGCAGGGTTTGTTCCATCTCCTTTTTGCCCATCTTCTTTATTAAGGGGTTTTAAAAAGCTACCTGTCTTTTTATGTATTATCTCTGTTTTTGTTATTTTAAATTTTTTAGCTAAAGGACTACCCCTTAATAAGTTTATACACTCATTAAATATCAATTTAGATTGGTCTTTCTTTACACCTGCACAATAACACTCATAAATCTCCTTATTTTTAGTGCTTTGTGTAGACATTTCATATAAAATACAACCTGCCTCCATTTGTGATTTTGCGTTTTTTCGCCCCACCATTATAAAAGCATTTTTAAACCGCTTATACCCTGTTTTTATATCTCGCCAACCATATATTTGGCAAAGTACAAACTTTTGCCAAGTTGTTAGCTCGATAGGTTGCCCTGCAAGAACCCCTTTGCTATGCCTTAAATAACTAAACCATTTAACTATTTTTTCTGCTTCTTCTTCGTCCCAATAAAAAAAGAAAGTGTCATCACTTTCTATCCTATCAATATCTTTTAAAAATCTTTTACAAACTAATTTATGCTTATAACCACTAATTATAACACCATTAATACAGTCATTTGCATATTGTATTAACTCGTCAAGTATTTTTCTAGGTTTATTTTTAAATATCCCCAAAGTCATCTTCTATATCCTGCCTTTCTTTTGTTGTTTTTCGTACTGCTAGTTTTAACCTACTATCAATGGTTAAACCACATAAACTTGCAAATCTTCTCATCTCATCAGCATATTGTTTCTGTATTTTTATAAGTGGATTTTCAACAATAGTATACGAACCATTTGGAAGCTGCTTTTCAATAGTTAGTTTTCCACTTTCTGCAAGCTCTTTAGTAGCTTTTAAATAAAAAGAATACGCATTACAATACGCCCCAATATTATTAATATCCAAGTTCCCAATTACTTCTAAATCTTCAAAATTTTTTATAATTCTTTGGAATTCTTTTTTTGCAATATTATCAATTAACCATTTAGGGGCTTTTCTCAAATCTTCTCTGCCAACAATTATAAAACTTTCTTATTCTTCTTTTTCCGCAATTTCTTCTTTAGTTAAATTTTTTGTTTGCATACTTGATAATTTTCTCGGTCTGCCTATATAATAACCACCTTTTTATATATTTTTACCGACTTTTTTTTGGATATTGGGAGTTTTGCGTGAACAAACCTCCCTGTGCGGTCTACCGTATTTGACCTATATTTTATCAATACCCCCTACCCTACTTAAAATCTATATTAAACCTTTTAATAAGGGAAAACAATAAATGTTGTACATCTTCTTTATCTTTAGGGCTTTTTTTCATTAAGTTATGTATTATTCTATGGTTTTTCTCTGTCAAATATATTAAATTTGATAAAGATAATCTTTTATTAAAGTCTTCATCTAAAGCTATTATGTGATGCACAACTTCTCCTTGTTCAACTTGCCCTAAAACATAATAGCTATGTATATCTATATAATTAAACTTGTTTTTAATAATATTAGTAGCATCTTGCCAAGCCTTTGATTTATAAAACTTCTTTTCTTTATCATCTTTATAGCTATCACTATTGGTTTTATACTTAGCCTTACAACTACATATTGTGCTATAATCTAATCTAGTCCTACATCTACTACAACGTTTATATATCATATGTTACACCATATAATTCTTTGTATTCTTCCTGTATTCTTCCTAGTATTTCACTTTGAAAATTAAAGCATTGTCTTAATGATATATAATTATTTAAAGAAACAAATTGCAACTTTTGCCGTATAAATATTTATCATCCAAAATCTTCCTTTTTTCTGAAAATTCTGTTTCCAATATGCTATCTATAAAAGCATATTTTTTAATTTTTCTTTTATATTCTTCTAGTATTTCTTTTTCGGCATTCAATAATTCTTCGCAAGACTTGTCATTTTCGCTCAAATGCTTATAATTTAATATTCTTTCATTTAGATAAAATACTTTTTTCTTAGTATTATAATATTCTTTTAATATATTTTGAGCAACTTTCAATTCATTTCTCATACGAATTACTCCCCTATATTTGTAATTTTCACATAAAAAAAGCTAGAACAAGTCTAGCTTTAAAAAAATCCAAATGGAAAAATTAATTTTCTACAATAACATAATATCACATATAAGAGTGCAATGCAGTGCAAAGTTTTATTGAAATATAAAATATTTTATGTTAATATATATTTGTTGTCGCTCCCAATCTGACAACAGAAGGGAGGTGTCATCTTGGATATATTTTTAGACATAGTTGTTTGTATTATCTCTAATGTAGCTACATATTACATATGTAAATGGCTAGATGATAGAAACAATAGCGACAACAAATAGTCTGCTACATAATAAAAGCATAGGAGCTCCCATTCCTATGCTTTTTGTGTCATCTTAGATATATTATTATGTAGTCATTATACTATCAATTTATGTTTATGTCAACTAGATATTATTAAGTTTTGCTATTTCCTTTAAAGCTTCATTATGCCTATAAAAAACATTTCTTCTAGAATAATGTAATATATACATAATATCTCCCCATTTTCTAAACTCTAAATACCTAAGCCTTAATAAAGTCTTTAGAGTATCATCTTCTAGTTTATCTATAACACAAGATATTTCCATTTTTACTTCTTCAATTTTAAAATTATGTAAATCTATATCTTTTTTTAAGCTAACTAAATCTAAGGCTTTGTTTTCAACTTTAGATGTAATTCTACTCGCTTTTATTTCTTCACAAGGTACACTTATAATATCCACTTCTTTTAACTTTTGTTTATATTCCCTTTCTAACCTTTGCTTTATTTTTGTTAGCTTAAAGGCTCTATTTAAACATCTTATTAAATTTTTCTTTTTCTCGTCTAACATATTCCCTCCGTTACTTACTTATCCAAAATATAACTAATAAACTGTAGCAATAAATCAAGATTAAATTCTTTTTTAGCTTTATACTCTTCTTCAAATCGTCCTATAAATTTTATTAAATTATCTTTAGATATAATATTCTTATCTTCTGCAAAACAAACAATATTACAAAACAAACTCCATAAAACATAATCTGAATTATTATTTTTAGCTTCTATACTTTTTAAATTTAGATAATCAAATAAAAATTGCTCTCTAGTTTCTTTAGGCAAATTTTCTGCCTTTTCTATTCTCTTCTTAATTTCTTCTATGTTATCCACTTACATCACACCCACAATTTTTATAAAAACCTTTACGCTTAGTAAAATCTTTATTAGCCTTTATATAGTCATCTACAAAATCATAAACAATAGGTATATCTTTATTTTCAAATACACGCATAACCCTACCTACACTTTGTTGCACTACTGCTTTATCTTTAGAAGATGATACTAAATAAAGCCTATCTAATCTTTGTATATCTAGTCCTTCTTTAGCCAATGAATACGTAGCAAACATATAATTCTTTAAACCTTGTTGCATATCTTTTATGGCATTTTCTCTAGCCTTTTTATTTAGTTTAGAGCTTAATAAAACTGCTTTTTCTTTTTCTGTATCTGGTAGTATATTGTAGATATTTTCTAATTGCTCTATCCTATGACTTAATATTAAGTTATAATTATTTTTATTGTTTAATATATATTTACTTATAATTAAATTTCTATCAGCATTTTGTGATAAATAAGTTAATAGTTTATTGTTATCTATTGTACCGTCTGTAGATAAGCAATCATCTGTTAGCTCTATACCTGTATCTATTTTAACTATTTTAGGATTTATTATTTTAGCTTTTACAAATTCCCTTTTTACTTCATAAGCAACATTACCTAAATAAGCTATTGTCGTTTGTTCTAGTTTATCACTTCTATGTAATGTAGCAGTTAAACCATATTTATGTCTAGCTGCTAAGCTATTTACAACTTTACTAAATTGTTTTAGTTTTGTTGGTGTACCTGCTAATCTGTGGCACTCGTCTACTATTATTATATTAAATTCATATTTTAGGCTTTGTAAATCTAACTTGCTTAATGTTTGTATTGTAGAAAAAGTAATACCATCTTTTATGTCTATTTTCCCGTCTGTAATAGTCCCTAAATACTTGTTATCTATATATTGTTTAGCTCTATCATAAGACTGTTTTAATAAGTCTTTTGTATGTGTTATCCATAATGTTTTATAGCCTAGCTTACAAGCTAAAGCTATACCCATTTGTGTTTTGCCACTTCCAGTAGGTGCAAGCAATATACCATAACTTTTTTTAATCATTTCATATACTGCTACTTGTTGATAATCATATAAAGTTATATTATTTTGAAAAGTAAATACTTTATCATCTGCTAGTTTTATTTGCTTTTTATACAAAGATAAATCAAACTTACTTTTTATCTTAGAAAACAAGCCAACAGGTATTGTCAAGTCTTTTCCATTTTCTTTATACATATATAAATATTTAGGTATATTGCCTGTCCACCTACCAAGTTGTTTTAATGTTTGATATTCTGGATTACTTATAAAAAGATTATCTTTACAATATTTCCTTATATCCTCTAAACAATCTTTAAATGTTATTTCATTACTTATAATAATATGGATAGTAACTCCTCCAATCTTTCAAAACTTGATAATTCATCTTTATGTATTTTATTATCTGTTTTAAGTTTATCCTTTATATAGCTAGCTTCACAAAACTTTATTTCATCATTAAATTTAAAAACAAAAAAGTAATTATTAGACTTAGCTTTTTCTAGTTTTCTTAATGCTTGCATCTGGTTATCTTCTACTCTGCTAAGGCTAAATACATTTCCCTTACAATGTTTACACTCAAAAGCAAAAAATATATATTCTTTAACTGCTATTATATCAAAAGGTTGTCCTGTATATTTGTTAGGTAGGTTGTATACAAACATACCCTTATCTTGTAGATATAAGGCAAATTCTTTTTCAAAATCATTCCCAATTAATTTATTATTCATTGTTTATCCTTTCTAAAAAATCTTATAAGTTTGTTCCAATTTGTTACAGTTTTTATCCTATTGTTATAACTTTTTATTATATATAATTTTATTTATTTTTTTATTTTTATAAATAAAAGTGGAACAAATTGGAACATATAGTAAACAAGCCTATTACAAGGTTTTAAAAGTGGAACAAAAAATGGAACAAATTGGAACATTAGAATACGCAAAATTGCCAATGAAAATTGTTATCTATTCTTATTTTTGTCTTTTTATACCCCTGTTCTTCCATCTTTTTATAAAAAGCATTACGCCCTAAAGACTTAGCTCCTATCTCAACACAAAAATCTTTATAGCTGCTATAGACAAAACTACAAGCTTTTGTATTTATTATTTCTTTATATTCTTCTATAAATTCTATTACTGGGTTGTTGTAACTGTGGTATTCTTTAAGGGCAACATCAACAATTTTAGGCTTAATAAATTCTTTGCTATTCATAACATTTTTTAAATGTATAATAGCCTTATAAAGTATGTATTCTGCTATATCATCTGTGAAATATTGCTCTTTTAAATTTATGTTAGGCCTATTTTTCAAATTAGCTTTAAATGGTATTATAACAAGCCTTCTCCCTAAACCGTCTGATGTATCATTTATTCTAGGTACATCATTTCCTGCCAACAATAGCTTGCCTGTATATCTAAATTCTTCTGGGTCTATATATAATGCTTTACCTATAATAGGCTCTCCTGTAACTATTTTTTTTAAGAGGCCTACCCTTGTTATATATTTGTTGTCTATATCATCACATACAGTAAGCATTTTACCCTTTAAAGAAATTACGTTATATTCTTTTTCTAACTCTTCAAATTCTCTATGTACCACATTATTTTTATTTATAATAAACCCCAAAAAATCAAAAAATGTACTTTTGCCGTTACCACCGCTACCTTGAAGGAAAAAAGTTTTACCTAAAGGGTTGCTCCTAAATAGAGTGTACCCTATAACTTGATATAAAAGTTCTTCTATCTCTTTGTCATTATCTGCCCATATAGATATTAAGCTATCTGCCTTTGTTTTTGTTTCTTCACAAAATGTACTTTTAAAATTATGAAGTATTTTTGTAATTATAATCATACTTTCACTAAAAGGCAATAAAATACTGTTTTTTATATCATAAATACCATTTTTAAACATTATATAATTGCTACTACTATGCTCTTTTTCTGTTACATAAGCCTTTAAATATTGGTAATATTCATTCCTTTTATTTTTAGTTGTATTATATACCTCTTTCATAACTATTTTGTTAAAATTTTCAATGCTCAATGTAGGATAATATTTTTCATCTTCTAAATAATAATGCAGTGAATTATCTATACTTATTATTTTATACTTTTCTATTAAGTATAAAGAAAATGCTTCCATATCAAGCTCTTTAGAGCTTATTTTCCCTTTTTTCATATCAAAATTATGATTGTTTGCTTTTACAAAACTATTTATATACTCATCTAAAAGTTTTTCTAAATCTTCTAAATTACTTTTATAATACTCTAAGTTTTTGCCTTTTCTAGTAAATACTTTCCAAGCATTTTTATCTACCTTAATATAATTCTGTTTAAAAATATTTATTATTTTTTCATTATTATACTTATTAAGACAAGGTAAATACATAAAATTACTTACATAACTTGCATCTGCTTTTATAGTCCCATTCTCATTAATACCTTTATTAATGTACAATGAATTTTCAACAGTAAATTTAATAAAATTATCTATGTTTTCATTTTTATCTAAAAATATAGCAGAATATCCTAGTGCATATATTAATAGTCTTATTTCTTCATCATCAACTATAAAAACATATTGTCTTTTTAATGGTTGCTCATTACTTATTAAGTTTTTATAGTATTCAAATTGATTAAAATTTGCATTAATATTTATCACTCCTTTGTAAAAAATAAGGGTAGGTAAACCCTACCCTATGATAATTAAAATGGCAACTTATCATCTTCTACATTTTCTTCTATGCTGTAAAAACTATCATCATCTTGTTTTTTAGGTGCATCTTTTAAAACTTTTTTATCTAAAATAGGCAAGTCCTTTTTATCTGTAGATGATATAAATCTTAATTTAGTTACAGACTTAACTTGATTGTCATTACCTAAGTACTCTTCTTCTCCAAATCTACCTAAAAACACTTTTCCTTTTAATACTTCACTGTCAAATCCATTTTCACCATCTATTTTTATGTTGTTAGATTTTTCAATAGAAGTTAAGACACCTTTATAAAATTTAAGAGATACCCCTGTCATATTTTGATAAAATACCCCTTTAAAAGTTGTATTATCATCAAGTTTTCTTTAGCTTCAAAGCTTTGCCTATAATAGTCTTTAAAGTCTCCCTCTGCTATGTCAAACTGTAATATTAGCATTGGGTTACCACTTTTATTATTTTCACATTTAGCATTTAATATTTTGCATATATAATTACCTGCCTCTAATTTATTGCTTTCACCCATTACTGCTGTTTTTTCTTGTTCATAACCTTTTATACCTTGTATTTTCATTGTAATATTTCCTCCTAATAATCTTTTAATGCTTCTAATACTTTTGTAATATCATTTTCTATTTCATCTACATCAAAAGCACCTTTAGGAGTTTTACAAGTAGATTTATCTGCCCTAGTTTTAAATATGTAATTACCATTTGTCTGCATTGCCCATAATACTGTTGTCATTTTACTTTCTAATAATATTTTACCTAGTTTATTTCCGTTTGTTTTTATTCTAGTCATTATTTCTCCACTATCATCTCTATCTGTTTGAGAGTGTGCTATAAATATTACTGTTAAATCGTCTCTAAAATCTAGCGGAATATCTACTATTTCCCATACTGACTATTCTAAATCTTGCCATTTATCATAGCATTTTTCTTTGCATCTTCTCATTTCATCTGCAACCATAATGCCATTTAATGTATCAACCACTATAGTTTTAATGTGTTTCATATCTTTTGGGCTACCATCTCTTAACTTTATTATACCTTTGTCAATCTGTTTTAAAATATTAAGTATTAATCTAGCATCATCTGATTTTATATAGTTTAAACTCTCTGTACTATAATGCCCTCTCCACCCTTTCCAACTTAAGCCCTTTTTGTCTGCATCTATATAAAAAGTTGTTTTAGGGTCAAGATTTTGCATACTTGTAGTTTTACCACTGCCACTTTCTCCCATTATCCCTATTACTTTTGCCATAATATACCTCCTACTTAATGACTAAAAATTTACTTTCTTTTAATTTTGCAAAATCAAGATTTTCTCCAGATTGTAGTTTTCTTTTAATTTTGTCTTTATCTGGTTTAATCTCAATGCTAGCTAAATCTTGTTTTAATGCTTTTTCACAGTCTAAAACTTCTACAGAGATATTTTTACTTTGATATATAGTAAAAATATCATTTTTAAATCTAGGTATATCTGCAAGTTGCATAGCTTCTAGCAATGTATCTTTTATACATTTTTCATTACTCTTGCTTGATTTAATTTTACTCTGTAATCTTTCAAGCTCTTCTTTTAAAAACTTCTCTTGTCCTTCTAATAATGACCTGTTATAAGCTAAATTTTTACATACTTTAGCATAGCTATATGCTTTTTCTTCTAAAGAAAAATCTATACTTTCTTTAGTATCTTTTAACATTTGTTCAAATAATTCTTTTGGCATTTCTTCATCTGATGACATTTCAAATAATGTATTGTAGTCTCCCATTATTTCATAAATCGTTTGTTCCATAAATTTACCTCTTTTCTTTTTGTAAAATCTGTGTTATAATTAAATTAATTTTTATTTTATGTATGGGTTGCTCATAGGATTTACTAAGGGCAACCCTTTTTGTTTTCTCAACATATTTAAAATTCTATTAATCATTTCCCATTTTTCCCAATTTTTCATTTTGTATCTCCTTTAAAATATTAATTTTCCTATAAAGTATCCTAAAAAATAACATACTATTACTGCTAAAGATAACATTAAGCTATCTTTAAAGGTTAAATATTTTTTCATTGTTTATAACCTCCATACCTTTGGCATTAATAACTTTTAATACATTTCCATACCATTTTTGAAATCTACCTGTTAAAACCATAGCTTCCCTATTGTGTTTAGCAAGTAAAGGTATTTCCATACCATTTAGTAATTTAACTAAATAAATTTTATACATATTTTTATCTCCTTTTGTATTTTAATATTTTATTTTTATAGCTTGTACTACATAATAAGCCTAAAGGCTTATTTCTTTTCAATTATTTCTAAATCAAATCCATTTTTATTAGCATAATATTCTGCACATCGTAACATCATCTTATTCTGTGCTTCTTGCCATATTTCTGCATACTCTGGCTTTACAACACCATCTACATCTTTTATTAATATAGGTGTTACTGTTCCATCTTCATTTTTAACATTTAAAAATGATTTAACTTTTAAGGGCTCTCTTTTTCTACCCATACTATCAACTCCTTTTTTATAAATTTATTAACTTTACAATTTGTCCTATTCTTATTATTTAGCAATAGCTATACCTATTGCTACATTTTTTATATCTCGTACTTTTTCTTCAGATACATTTTGCAATAATTCTATAATAGTCAATATATCTAACATCTTTTTAGAATTTTTATTTGTTTTCATAAAAACTCACTCCTTTTATTAATTCTTAAAATATTTTATAATTACTTTTGTTAATTACACTACTTTTTTAATCTTTATTGTAAATATTTTCCTTTTCTTGTATAATTATTGTATCCATATTTTAAAACTGCCATTTTATTATATGGAAATATACAAGAAAAGGAGGTGTACATATGAATATTCAACAAATTATTGATGAGCTTGATGATACTTTGTTAGATTTATTAAAAGAAACATACAATTTCCATTTAAAAGGTAAGCCTTACAGCTATATACCTATGAATGGGGAAGGAACTAGTAAGTTTTTTACTAACAGTCTAAATGCTCAAGAATTAGTTAATTTAGGCTTGGTAACTCCTATAAATAATGTTGGAGTTAAAGAATTCACTTTTAATGGACCATTATCTTTTTCTATAACAAAACTAGGTATAGAAGTAATTGAAAGTTTATAATTCCCAAACCACCCGTAAGGGTGGTTTTATATATTAATTAATCTAGCATTTCAAAAATATGACAGTCTTTATGCTTATGGCCTTCTTTAGCTTTTTTCACCTTTATATTTTTATACCCCATAAATTCCGTTTTGGATGTCACAAAAAAGTTAATATATGTTCCTGCGTCTATTTTATCAATTTCATCTTGTTTAAAATTATGTTTAAGTTTGTATCTTTCGCCACAGCTGTGAAACCAATCCCTATTAATAAGAATTTCTACAATATATATATAATCTTTATCTATATCGTAAATAATTCCTGTGCGATGGGAAAATTTATGTGGATGCAATCTAAAGTCTTCCAAAGTTTTTATTTTTTCCATAAACTCACCCCCTTTCAATTTTCAATGTTATCTTATTTTTATTGTAAATATTTTCCTTTTCTTGTATAATTTTAGTATCTACATTTATATGTGCTAGATATAGGTGTAGAAATATACAAGAAAAGGAGGTGTACATATGTCTAATACTTACAATGTTACATTAATTTATAAAGAAAATATCATTATTACAGTTGAAAATGCTACAGAATACATATTATTACAAGATGAATATAAAAATGATAGCTCCTTTCCACTAATGTCAAAATTCAGTATGCCTATAGGAGATACCTATCTTAGAAAAATTTTAATTACTGATAATTATAATAGCAAAACTCTTGATGTTGTTAATGTAATAATATTTAAAATTCCTAATGGTGAACAAGCTGTAACAACAAAAGATTTATTAAGTATAAGTATTACAAGAAATTAGTATTTAGCCACTTAAAAGTGGCTTTTTCTATTTATTTCTAAATGTTACACTAGCCAATTGTTTTTCTATTCTTGAACACATATCATATAAAATTTGATTATTTATACCATTTCCTAAACTTTCTATTTTTTCACAAAAATATAGTATAGTTTCTCTTGCTATTTCATTTAATTTTTCTGATTGTTCTTGTGTAAAAAATTTACTTTCATTATTAAAGTTTATCAACATAACTTTTTACCCCTTTCTTAATATTTATTTTTCAATGTACTAACAACAATATTTTTTCTATTTGCGTGATAATATATAGAAAAAGGAGGTGAATATGTGAATAAAAGACTAAAAGAATTGAGAAAAAATATTCTAAACTTAACATTAAAAGATTTTGGAAATGAGATTTCTCTAAGTCCTGGTGCTTTAGGAGATATTGAAAACGGTAGACGTATATTACAAAATAGACATATCAAACTCATATGCCAAACATTTAATGTCAATGAAGATTGGTTAAGAAATGGAGTAGAGCCTGTTTTTATTGAGTCTAAAGAAAATAATAAAACTGTAACAGATGTACTAAAAGAAAACGGCGTCAAACCTATGGTTCTTGAGATAGTAGAAAATTATTTAAAAATGACTGATGAAAATAAAAATATATTTGATGGTTATCTTAAAGCCCTTGTTGGTTTAGATAAATATAATGAAGCTGCTAAAAAAGTTAAAGAAAATAAAGAATTATTAGAAGAGCTTAGCATAACAACAGATTCTAATATTATCAATATTGAAGAAGTTAAAGAAATAAAATTATATGATACACCAGTATCAGCAGGAAAAGGCTATTTTATTAGTGATTATGAAGATTATGAGATAGTTAATGTAGATTTAAAACTTGTACCACAAGCTAGAAGATGTGATTTTGCTTTACGCGTTCGTGGGGATAGTATGGAGCCTAATTACTATGACGGGGATATAGTTTTTATTAAAGAGCAACCAAGCCTTGATAATGGACAAATAGGTATATTTATTTATGATGGAGAAGCTTATATAAAAAAATACTCTATTCAAGATAATGGTATATATCTAGTATCCTTAAATAAAAAGTATAATCCTATTAAACTTGACGAAAACTCTTGTATTAAAATTTGTGGTTTAGTTTTATAAATTTATACACAAAAAAAAGACTTAGTTTAAAACTAAGTCTTTTTAAATTTGTTCATTCTCAGTAAAGTTCACAAAAGGTATATTGTAAGGTGGTAGACCACTTTGCTGTGTTATATTAGCAATAATAGGCCTTGCATATGACAATAATAATGCTGGTGAATTAATATTTAATAATTTTTTAGCATCATCATTACTTATTGATTTTTGGTCCCATTCAAATAAAGCAACTATATCTAAATCTAAATTAAATAAATCATCTTTATTTTTTTCTGGATTAACACTTATTGATAACTTTACTGCACAAGGTGAAGAAATATTATCATTATTTGATATTATCTCAACATCCATTTTATTTTTAATTTCTACTTCAAAATTATCTTTTATATTTTCAAAATTTACTCTATAATCTAACTTCAATAAAGTAGGATTTTTAAATTGAAACTCACTTTTTTTCATAATATATAATCACTCCATTACTATAGCTATAATATATCAAATTTTAACTTGCACAAACATTTTTTTAATTCTATTTACAAATAATCAACATCTTATTTTAGGAAAAATAAATCCTTATTTTTTGAATCGTTAACTTCAATAAAAAAATTACATAAATTTTTATTTTCATACTTATTTGAATTAGTAATTTCTTCTTTAAAAAATGATTTCCCACTTGATAAAATCTTTGAAAGTTCTAATTTATATGTTTGATAATATAATGCATCTAATAAATTATTTCTAAAAATATTTTTATCTTTAGATGTTTCTTTATCATCTTTTAAAAGTCTTATCTCATTAAAATAATCATAGCTTATTAAAACATTCATTATTTCTTCTTTCGTCAATCCTTTTTTTTCAAAATCAGTATAAACAATATCACTTATAGTATTGTATATTTCTTTTCTTGTTTCTGCAGTATCATCTTTATTAACAATGTACAATATCTCAATACTCCCAGGAATTTCTTCAGATTCTTTTAATTCAAATCTTACATTTTCTAATTTTTTATTATTTTTTAAATACTGATTTATAAGCTTATTTAATTTTAAATTTAATTTACCCATAATATTTCATTCCTCATTTCCACTTATCCTATAACTAAATATATATTATTTTATCCAAATCATTATATGTTAATTCAGCATAATCCGCATCATTTTTAGAAATACCTTCATCTAAATAGTCAGCCTTTATTCTTAATTTTTTTAAATCATTTATTTGATTTCGTATATCATTTATTTCTTTTTTAGTTTTATTTGGATTATTTTGAATAAAAATATTTAAAAATAATTCTCTATTTTTTACATGTGGGTCATCATTTGAAAATGTTTTTTTATTATTTCTTAAAATATATACCATCATTTTTTGATAAATACTATAATAAAATCTGCTAACTGAAGCATTATAGCGTTCTTTTAATTTTAATTCATAGGCAGCATTTTTATTTTCTAAATACTTATCATTAATCTTTTGCAAAATATATACCTCCTTTTTAAATAGATAACTCTTTTTAATATTATTCTATTATATTATATTATGTCAAAGAAAAATATCTTGTATTTATATATATAATAATATATAATATATATTATTATATATATAACTATAATTTGTATGTATAATTTTTTCATATAGGAGGATAAACTATGAGTATTACAAAAGAAAAAAAATCAAATGAAAATAAATTTGAATATGAATCATGGAAGAAAAAAAAATTAAATGATAAAAATGGCTATTTTATTATTTTTCAAGACTTTAAGAAAAAGAATTTACTTAAAAAAGTTTCTGGAAGTGCATTAAAATTATATATTTATCTAGGTTTACATACAAAAAATTATTCTGGAGAATGTAATGTTACAATAAATACTATGGCTAAATATTTTAATAAAGATGAGAGAACTATAAGCTATTGGATAAAAGAGCTTGAAGATTTAGGATTAATTGAAAGAATTCAATTTAAAATAAAAGAACCTGCTCACACATATTTAAAACCATACTAGTATATATCCAAAGGAGTTGATTTTATGAACACAGTTTGTGCATATATAAGAGTTAGTACAGATGACCAAATAGAATATAGTTTAGATGCACAATTAAATGCAATAAAGAAATACGCAAAAGATAATAAGTTAATATTACCTAGTGAATATATATTTGTAGATGACGGCTACTCTGGTAGAAAAGCAGAAAAAAGGCCTGCATTTATGAAAATGATAGCCACTGCAAAAAATAAGCCATCACCATTTAATGTTATATTAGTACATAAGTTTGATAGGTTTGCCAGAAATAGAGAGGACAGTGTTGTTTTTAAATCTTTATTGAGAAAAGAATGCAATGTAAAAGTTGTTAGTATAACAGAATCTATAGAAGATGATAAGTTTTCTATAATCTTAGAAAGTATGCTTGAGGCTATGGCAGAGTATTATTCTTTAAATTTAGCTGAAGAAGTTAAAAAAGGTATGGCAGAAAAAGCTAAACGTGGTGAGTATCAAGCCTACGCACCATTGGGTTATGAAAATGATAAGATTAATAAAACGCTTATAATCAATGAAGAAGAAGCTAGAATCGTAAAATATGTATTTAATGAATTTTTAAACTCTACACCTATGCAACAGATAACAAAAAATCTTAATGATTTAGGATATAAAACAAAACGTGGAAATAAGTTTGAAAGACGTACCGTAGAATATATATTAAGAAATACAGTTTATATAGGCTATACTACTTGGTGTGAAGATGGACAAAGAAAAAGAGATTATACAAAACCAGCACATATAGTTAAAGGTAACTATCCATCTATTATAGATGAAGATATATTTAAAAAAGTGCAGACTAAAATGAAAATTTATAAAGAAAGATATAAACCAAAAGAAAGACCTATTACAGAATTTAAGCATTATTTAAGTGGTACTGTAAAGTGCTCCTATTGTGGCTCTAGTTTATCTGTTGGCGGTAAATATACACAATGTATAGGTTATAATCACGGTAGGTGTAAAGTGTCTAATGCTATACCTATTAAAGAGCTTGAAAGGTTATTTTTAGAAGAAATTAACAGTATAGCCTCTAGAGATTTAAGTACACTAAATTTAAAATCAAGAAATGAAAAAAGTCAAAATGAAGAAACAAAACTTCTAAATTTAGAACTTAATAAATTAAATAGTAAACTAGAGCGTGCAAAAGATGCATATTTAGATGGTATTGACACCTTAGAAGATTACAAGCAAAACAAAACATTAATTAAAAATCAAATAGAAAATATAAAAAATAAGCTAAACTCTTTTAGTGAAAACAAAGAAAAAAACTTCGATGAATTTAAAAATAATATAGAAAAATTAAGAAGTCTTGTAATAGATGAAAATGCATCTAATCTTGATAAAATACAATATGTCAAACATTGCATTGAAAAGATAATATTTAATAAAGTAAGTAAAACACTTGAGTTTTACTATTATTCCTAGGGTATAAAAAATTTATACCCTATAACCATATAGTCCACCATATTGAGTTAAAATTAATTTAGCAAGCTGAGGGTTTTTATTTTTAATTTTTACAGGAAATTCTAACTTTTTTTCATATATCCACATATTAGCATATTTCTCCTTTCAAATTATAATTAAAGCAATTTTGCCAAGGCCAAGGGTTATCAACCCATTTAAATCTATCACTATCAGAAATAGAGCGATAAGAACATAAAGGTCCAAATTTTTGTTCGTATATAGAACGCATATTATCTGCTTCTTTTAAAATTTCATTGTATATAGAAATCCCCTCTTTATCATAAGGGTGAGTATCTAAATATAAAGCCATATCAACAGCCATAAAGTCTAAAGCTGTAAGTCTACTTAAAACTTCTTCTCTTTCCATTTTTATGCCTCCTAAAAATATTTTTAAATGTTCTTAAAAAAACATTGATTTTCTTTCATATTATTTTTATCTTTTTTACAATAAGGGCTTGCTAGCTCTGGGAAAATAGTACCTTTAACCATAGCTTCGTCCTTATCATAAATGCTACAAAGTTTTTGAAAAGGAACATAAGCTCTTGCTAATTCATCAACCTTTATATATTCTTCATAAGGTATACAGCCTGTATTTTGCATACATCTATCGCAGTTCATAATAAAACCTCCTTTATATAATTGGTTATATTTAACCTAATTTTATAGTATTCATATAAACATAAAATGTTACAATATAAAATAACTATTGACTTTTAATGTAAAAAGTTATACCTTATAATTATGTAAACAAAAGAGGTGATAATAATGTCTTTTTTAGCTAATAAAGAGAACATATTAAAAATAATAAAATTAATTTTATCTTTATTATTTATATACTTATTTTTAAATTATATTGGTGGTCTATTTTTACCTTTTATAATAGGGTATATCCTATGTATTATTTTATATCCACTTTTTAAAATATTAAATAAAAGGTATAAAATACCAAAGCATCTTAGCAGTATATTATGTATATCTACATTAATATTTTTAGTTGTATTTATAGGGGTTGGTGTTGTAGGACAAATAATAAAAGAAGGAAAGGAATTTATAAAAGATTTACCATTTTATATAAATTCTATAAAATTAACTTTTGACCAAATAAACCAAAGTATAAAAGGGTTTTTTACAATATTACCAGATGGATTAGAAAGAACTGTTATCAACTTTTTTGAAAACTTTTCGTCTTTAGTAGGAGAATTTTTAAGTAACGGATTAAAAAATACTTCCATTAAAGTTATAAAAAAAGTGCCTAATGCTCTTATGATAACAATAATAAGTATAATATCTTGTTATTTAATGCTTATAGATAAGGAAAATATACAAAAATTTATTATTAGGCAGTTGCCAAAAAAATATTCAGATAAATTTAACATAGTAAAATCTGGTATAGGAGATGCTGTTTTTGGCTATATCCGTGCCCAGCTTATAATAATGTGCTTAATTGCAGCTATATGCTTTATAGGGTTATTAACATTAAAAGCTCCATATGCTTTATTTATAGCAGTTGTTATAGGTATTATAGATGCTTTACCTGTTTTTGGAAGTGGTTTTATAATTTGGCCTTGGGCATTATACAATGTTATTATACAAAATTATGGATTGGCTATTGGCCTTATTATTATATATGTAGTTATTCTTGTTACAAGACAAATTGTAGAACCAAAAATATTAGGCAAACAGATAGGTATACACCCATTAGCTACATTAATGTCTATATATGTAGGGCTTCAGTTATTTGGGGTTTTTGGATTTATTATAGGCCCTGTAATAATGGTTGTAATTAAAGCACTACAAAACGAAAATATATTACCAAAATGGAGGTAAATATGGATAGGCCTATATATAACAAGTTAAAATCTTTATCAAATAAAAATATATATCCATTTCATATGCCAGGGCATAAACGAAATAAAAAGTTTTTAAACGATTTTTATGATTTTATAAATTTAGATTTTACAGAAATAGATGAAACAGACAATATGCACAAACCAGACGGTATAATAAAACAATCAAAAGAAATTTTATCTTCCATATTTGGCTCTAATGATAGTTACTTTTTGGTTAATGGAAGTAGTGGAGGTATAATAGCCTCTATAATGGCTTGTGTATCTCCAGGGGAACAAATATTAGTAGCAAGAAATTGCCATATAAGTGTATATAATGGTATAGTCTTAAGTGGTGCATTACCTGTATATATTAATCCTACTATAAAATATAACATACCTTGTGGTATAGACTTAAAACATATAGAAAATGCAATAAAAAAGTTTCCCAATATTAAAGCATTTATACTAACAAGCCCTACATATGAGGGTTTTGTTAGTGACATAGAAAATATAGCAAAAATACTTCATAAACATAATATTGCACTTATAGTAGATGAGGCTCACGGTGCACATTTTAAATTTTCTAATAAATTTCCTAAAACAGCTATACAATGTGGAGCTGATATATCAATACAAAGTTTTCACAAAACACTTCCTAGCTTTACCCAATGTGCCGTTCTTCACATAAATAGCAAAATTATAAATAAAGATAAATTAGAAAAATGTTTATCTATGATACAAACTACAAGTCCATCTTATATATTTATGTTAAGTATAGAATATGCTATAAACTTCTGTAAAAATAATAAAAACCTTTTTTATAATTATTCTTTATTTTTAGAAAACTTGAGAAAAGATTTAAAACAGCTAAAAAATATAAAACTTATAGACAATGATATTTTACAAGATAGCAATATTATAGATTTTGATATTAGTAGATTTACATTTTTAATAAATAGCAACGTAAATGGAGATTATGTAAACTCTATTTTAAAAGAAAATAATATACAGCTAGAAATGTATGGAAAAAATCATATAATAGCTATATCTACTATATGTGATGATTTTGAAAAACTAATTTACTTTAAAGATATTTTATATAAAATAGATAAAGATATTGCACATAATAATAATAATAATAATAATAATAAATATCAAAATACCCAATACCAAAATATTGTTTATCCTAGTATAATACCTAGAGATGCGTTTTATTGTAATAAAAAACTACTTCATATAGATTTATGTTTAAATAAAATTTGTGGTGATTTTGTAACAGCATACCCTCCAGGTATACCTATTTTAACCCCTGGAGAAATAATAACACCTACCACTATTAATAAAATTAAAGACTATATAAAAAATAATATAAATGTTATAGGCCTAGACAAAAACAATAAAATATCTGTAATATGTAAAAAGGTTGAGGAATAATTCTCAACCTTTTTACATATTTTGTGGTAAAATTTCTATCCAATATCCATCTGGGTCACTAATAAAGTATATACCCATATCATCATTTATATAACAAACACAATCCATTTCTTTATGTTTTTGTAATGCTTTTTGGTAATCATCTGTATGTAATGCTAAATGAAATTCGTTATCTCCTAAATTATAAGGCTCTTTTCTATCTCTAAGCCACGTTAATTCTAAAAAGTGACTTGTTTGGCTATCACCTAAATAAACTATTATAAAGCTCCCATCTTCTGCCTCTATTCTTCTTGTTTCTTTTAAATTTAAAGCATCATTATAAAAGTTTAGGCTTTTTTCTAAATCTAAAACATTAATATTGTTATGATAAAATTTAAAGTTCATTTTATCCCCTCCTAAATATTTGCTTTTTTAATAGCTTTTAGCAATGGTTTATATATTATAAATATTAAAAACCCATTTAATGCTCCTTTTATTATATTAAAAGGTGTTATTAATGTAAATAGTAAATTTATAGTTTCTTTTAATTCTACATTAAGGTATATAGGTGTTATAAATATATTAAATATAAACATACCTAAAGACATAAATATAGTGCCTAATAGGATACCTTTTAAAATACCCTTACCTTTATTATATATATAGCATATAGGCAATATATATAATGCACTAGCTAAAAAATTCATTAAAAATCCTATTATACCTGTGTTACTAACAGTCAACATCTCTATTATTGCCACTACAAAACATATAATTAACCCATATATGCCTCCTAAATATATACTGCCTATAGCTATTATTACATCTTTTATTTCATAAGATAAAAAAGCTACGGGTACTTTAAATACTGTAACCAAATATGCAAGGCAACTTATGAGTGCTGTTAATGTTATTTTTTTTACTGACATAATTTTCCTCCTAAATAAAATTAATATTTTTTGTATAATCAGTTTTTAATCAATGTTTTGAATACTTTGTATTCAAAACAGATATTCCTATATATTTTTTACTTTAAAAATATAAGTAATATCTTAATTGCTTTTAATAAAAATTAATATATATTTTATTAACCTAAATACCTTTTAAGAGTATAAGTTATGTCTTACATCAAAAAAAGCCTAAAGAAAACAATATCCTTTAGGCAAATATTTATATATAAACAACAACATATATGTATGTTGCAAATAAGCATAACACACCTATACATTTTTATATAAAATATCCTTTCTCATCCAGACTGTAACTGTCGGTTTTGGAATTTCACCAAATCCTGCTTAAAAGCTCGTGGACTATAACCACCGATAGGGACTTTCACCCTTCCCCAAGGATAAAACATATTAATTTTTATAATATAATTATATAATATTATTTAATTTATTGCAATACTTATATATTTAATACTGTTACTTTAGGTCTAGACATAGCCTCTATGGAATATCTAACCCCCTGAACACCTATACCAGATGATTTAACACCTAAAAATGGGAAACTATCTGGTCCTCTTTCTGTTTTATTGTTTATTTGAACAGTACCTACTTCTAATTTATCTGCTATTTTAAGTGCTTTATCTATATCTTTTGTAAACACAGAGCTTTGTAAACCGTATTCAGACTTGTTAGCTATTTCTATCGCTTCTTCATAAGATTTTACTTTTATAATAGGTAAAACTGGCCCAAAAGGTTCTTCCCAAGCCACGTTCATATCTAATGTAACATCTTTTATAAGCGTTGGGTATATAAGGTTACCCTCTCTTTTATCTCCAAATAAAACAGTTGCACCTTTTTCTTTTGCATCATTTATAAGCCCCATAACAAAATCTGCCGATTTTTCATTTATTAAAGGTACTACATCAAAATTATCATTGATAGGATTACCTACTGTTACATTTTTAATTTTATCTAAAAGTTTATCTACTAATGTGTCATGCACCTCTTCCATAACAAGAACTCTTTTTATAGCAGTACATCTTTGTCCAGAATAAGAAAAAGCCCCACCTATAATTTGATTTGCTGTATGCTCTAAGTCTGCATCTTCTAATACAATACCTGCATCTTTACCACCAAGCTCTAATATAACTGGTATCATACCACATTTGCTAGTTATTCTTTCACCTATATCCGTGCTACCTGTAAAGTTTATAAAATCTATATCTTTATGAGCTACTATATAATCTCCTATTTCGCTACCTTTTCCTGTTACTGTTTGTATAACACCAGCAGGAACGCCTGCTTCTTCAAAAACTCTAACTAAATGTAACCCACATATACTACCTTGTGTAGAAGGTTTTAAAACAACAGAATTTCCAATAGCAATAGCTGGAGCTATTTTAGATGCTGCAAGATTTATAGGGTAGTTAAAAGGTGATATAGCTAATACAACGCCTAAAGGTTCTCTTTTTATTATGCCAGTTTTTTTAGGGCTACCACCATAAAATCCATCACCTACTAAACATTCGCTAGACATAGTTCTAACTGTGTCTGCTGTATATCTTATAAAATCTGCTGTTCTTAATATTTCCGATTTACAGCTTTTTCTATCCTTTCCTATTTCGTGTATCATACTTTCTACAAATACATTTACATTTTTTTCTAAATTTTCTGCTACTTTATATAAAAGGTTAGCTCTTTCATCTATTGATGTTTCTCTCCATTTTTTTTGAGCAACTTTAGCATTTTGTAAAACAAAGTCTACTTCTTGTTGGTTCATAGCTGGTACAAAACCTACCGTAGAATTGTCTAAAACAGATTTTATTTCTATATAATCATCTGTTTTACTAGCTAACCAATTACCATTTACAAGATTTTTATATTTATTGTTTTCTTTTATTAATTGAAACATATTAGTACCTCCTTAGTAATCCCTATTTTTTTACTTCATTTTAACAAAGTTTTTTAAATATTTCAATAGATTTGTATCATAAATTTTGTTATATGCCCATCTACCGTTTTAGATGCTGCATCATCTATTATATATTCCTCATAACAATAATCTCCCATACTGTAATTATTATCTTTTAAGTATTTTTTTGCTTTTTCATATGCCCCGTTAAAGTTTAACCAACTTCCTTTATGATAAAACACTAAATATTTACCTTTTTTCTTTAAAAAATATTCTATGTTTTTAGGCTTATTTTGAGTTTTAGTATAAAAATAAGAATAGTTTAAATAATCTTTATTTATTATATCATCACTTTTTATTATAGACCCAAAGCCTAACCCATTATAAGTATTATTTTTATAGCTTTTTGCTATATGCTCACACATTGTTTTGGAAACAACCATAGTAGGCTTATTTCTTATATTGTTAGATAGTATAAAGTATTCGTCTTGCATATATTCTACATTTATTTTATCAAGTGCTATATTTTCACATAAATATAAAATATTTAGCCTGTTTTTTATAATATTATTTATACGGTTAAGCTCTTTTATTTGTTTTTCAATAGTAGTTTTTTGCTCCAATAAAATTGTATTAAGCTCTTCCACACTTCTATTTTGCAAATATTTTTTTATAGTTTTAAGAGGCATACCAAGTTGTTTTAATATTAAAATAACCTCAAAAAGTCCTCCTTGATGTATTGTATAATACCTATATCCATTTTCTTTTACAAAAGCTGGCTTAAAAAGATTTATTTCATCATAATATATTAGCGTTTTTTTATTAACATTATACATCTTAGCAAATTGGCTTGTTGTAAGATATTTTTCAAAAATTTCTTCCATAAATAAATTTCCCCTTGACTATCCAGTTACTGTATAGATTATCATATTTTTTAGGTTTAATCAATTATTTTTAAAAAGGAGATTTTTATGGAAAACAAATTTAAAGTATCTCAAGTTTTTAAATTAGTTCTCCCTACAACATTTATGATGTCATTTATGTCATTATATACTATTGTAGATGGTGCTTTTGTATCTAGGTTTGTAGGAACAGATGCTTTATCTGCTGTTAATATAGCATATCCTTATGTAAACTTTTTATTAGGTGTATCTATTATGCTTGGCACAGGTGGGTGTGCCTTAGTTATGAAAAAAATAGGAGAAAAAAGAAACAATGAGGCAAAAAAGGATTTTTCTTTAATAGTGTATTTTACATTTATCCTTAGTATACTAATAATGTTTTTAAGCTTAGTTTTTATAGAGCAAATATTAAAAATACTGCAAGCAGAAGGCTCTTTATATAAAGCCACAAAAGAATACTTATTTTATATGATAGTTTTTGCTACCCCTACTATGCTAAAATACATCGTGGAGCAATTTTTAGTTGCCATTAATAAATCCAAAACAGCGTTAATACTATCTGTATCAGGTGGTATTTTAAATATTATATTAGACTATGTTTTTATAGTTTTATTTAAATTTGGAGTAAAAGGTGCTGCCATTGCAACTGGTATAGGCTATGCCGTACCTGCTATTATAGGCCTGTGGTTTTTTATAAAAAAATCTAATTTATTGCACTTTAAAATGCCTAGCAAAAATATATCTGTTATATTAAGCTCTTGCTCTAATGGTTCATCTGAAATGGTGTCCCAATTATCAAGTGGTATAATAACCTTTTTATTTAATTTTGTTATGTTAAAATATATTGGAGAAGATGGTGTTGCTGCCATAACTATTATATTATATATACAATATTTAGTAACATCTATATTTTTAGGATATTCCATTGGTGTATCTCCAAAAATAAGTTACTTTTACGGTAGTAAAGATATACCTATGCTAAAAAGCCTTATATCTATTAGCATAAAGCTTGTACTAGCAATATCTATATTTTCCTATATAATTATTACAATATCATCTCCTCTTTTGATTAGATTTTTTACAGAACCAAACACCAATGTTTATAGCCTTACCCTTGAGGGCTTAAAGATTTATTCTCTTAGTTTTTTAATAGTTGGTATGCTAATATTTGTATCTGGTATGTTTACTTCCTTTTCAAATGGCAAAGTGTCTGCTATTATATCATTTTTAAGGGCATTAGTATTTGAAAGCACTGGCATTATATTATTCCCTATGCTAATAGGTATATCTGGTGTATGGTGGTCAGTACCTATTGCCAGCTTATTATGTGGTTTTGTATGCTTTTATTTTTATAAAAAATATAAACCTATATACAACTATTAAAAAAATGTTGGTATTTATAATAAAAATACTTGACGATATAATCGTTTTTTAATATAATAAAGCTAGTGCTTGTGCATATATAGATAACAAAGGAGGTGCTTTTAAATGAAAATGACATACCAGCCAAAAAAGAGACAAAGAAGCAAGGTACACGGTTTCAGAAAAAGAATGAGTACTGCTAATGGCAGAAAAGTTTTAATGAGAAGACGTAGAAAAGGTAGAAAGGTTCTATCTGCTTAATACAGAGCCTACATTTACCCAATTTAACATATTATACCAATATATTAATATTTCTTATTGGTTAAATAGCCCGCTATTTAGCGGGCTTTATATTTTTACTTTTTAAAATATATAAATAGGAGATGAAAACGTGCTTTTTACAAAATCTCTTAAAAAAAATTATCAGTTTAGATATGTGTATAACAAAGGAAAATCTATCGCTAACAAATATTTAGTTATGTACGTTGTAAAAAACAACTCTTTAGAAAACTATCTTGGTATATCTGTTAGCAAAAAAGTTGGAAATAGCGTAGTAAGAAGCAGAGTAACTAGGCTTATAAGAGAGAACTATCGTCTTAGCGAAACTAAGCTAAAAAATGGATATAGCATTGTTGTTATAGCAAGAAACACCTCAAATGGTGCTTCCTATCAAGAAATAAATAAAGCTATTTACCACCTTTTTTCAAAACATAACTTATTTAATAACTCTAAGCCTAGTTAGCTTACTATTGGGGGTTACTTATGCTAAAAAAAATATGTATGTATATTATAAAATTTTATCAAAGGTTTATTTCTCCTATGAAAAAACCTTGTTGTATATATTACCCTTCTTGTTCTAGATACGCATACAAAGCGTATGAAAAATATGGTTTTTTTAAAGGTACATATCTTACAATTTGGCGTATATTAAGATGCAACCCTTTTAGCAAAGGTGGCTACGACCCTGTCCCATAAAAATTATTAGGAGGATTTAATGTTGTTTAACTCTATTTTTATTTTAACTAATTTTATAGAAAAAGAACCTGGATTTATTGTTGGACCTATCTCAAAAATATTAGGTATTATAATAAACTTTGTATTTAAGTTTGTTTATATGCTAACTACTAATCATTCTCTTGGTATAACTATTATATTATTTACTATTATAGTTAGATTTTTGTTAATCCCTTTAAACTATAAACAACAAAAATCTATGTATATAATGCAAAAAATTCAACCCGAGATGAAAAAAATACAAGAAAAATATAAAGGTAATAAAGACCCAGAGGTTGCCAAAAAAATGCAACTAGAAATGACTAAGCTCTATTCTAAACACAATTACAACCCAATTGGTGGATGTTTACCTATATTTATTCAGTTACCTATATTTATTGCTTTATACTTTATAATGAAAAATTCTTACCTATTTGTTTCTAATATAGGTAATTTATATACAGAAATTGCTAACAAAATATTAGCTACACCAAACTATGTAGATGTTTTAGTACCAATAGTTACACCTCTTGTACCTAGAGGTATTACAATAGACATTAGCCAAACACAAGATTTACTTAAAGCTATAAATAAATTTAGCCCTTCTGACTGGAACGCTATACAAGCTGGGTTACCTTCTCTAGACATATCTAATCTATTAGAGCAAAAAGCTAGCATAGAATCTTTCTTAGGTATAAACTTAGCAGAAACTGTTGGTGTAGGATTTCCTAAAGTTTTACTAGCTATTTTATCTGGTGCTACTACGTTTCTTTCTAGCTGGGTAATATCTAGAAAAAATAAATCTGATGACCCTAACTTAAAAATGCAACAAAAAATTATGAATATTGTTATGCCTGTTATGATGACATTCTTTACTATATCTATACCTTGTGGGGTGGCTATATATTGGATTGTTGGTAACTTAGTTCAAATAATTCAACAAATATTCTTAAGCAAATACTGCGAGAAAAAATTTGCTGAACAAGATTTAGCTACTAGTAAATAACTAGTATCTTAATTTTACAAGGAGGAGTTTTATGGAAATACAAAAAATTGCTAAAACTGTTAATTTAGCTATTGATGAGGCTCTAAAAGAACTTAATACTACTATTGATAAAATAGAATACACTGTATTACAAGAGCCATCTAAAGGATTTTTAGGCATTGGTAGCAAGCCTGCTAAAGTTTTAGTAAAATTAAAAGAAAAAAATAAACCTGTTGATACTAGCACTAACCATATACAACCAAAAAAAGACCCATCTGTTATATCTAATATTAATACTAATCAAACAGAAAAGAGAATACCTAGAATGGTTAGTGAAGATACATTTAAGGGAAGTAACAAAGAAATAAATAAAAACGCACCTAACATAGCTACTGACTTTTTAAATAAAATCTTTACTAATATGAATATATCCGTAGAAATAGATGCAAAACTAACAGAAAAAAATACATTATTAATAAATTTAAAAGGTGATGACATAGGTGTTATAATTGGTAAAAGAGGACAAACTTTAGACTCTTTACAATACCTTACTAACCTTGTTGTAAATAAAGGTGAATATTCTTATATGTCTGTTAGCATAGATACTGCAGATTACCGTGAAAGAAGAAAACAAACTTTAGAGCAACTGGCTATAAACTTAGCTAAAAAGGCTAAAAAAACAAGACGTAATGTTAACCTTGAGCCTATGAACCCATATGAAAGAAGAATTATACACGGAGCTTTACAAAGCGACCCTATGGTAAAAACTTATAGCGAAGGTGATGAACCTTTTAGATATGTTGTTATATCACCTAAATAGATTATCAATTTTTGTAATAATTAGATTTATACCTTTGCTTGTAGCAAAGGTATTTGCTTTATTCCAATTAGAGTATAAGTTAGTATTTTATTTATAAAAATTATATGAATAATAAAAAATTGATTTAATATAAAATAACTTATTTGATATTATTAAATTTAATTTTTAATAGATAGGAATGATAAAATGAAAATTAAAGAGTTTGACACAATAGCTGCTATTGCCACATCTTTTGGTGAAGGTGGTATAGGTATTATACGCATTAGTGGAGATAATGCCTTTAATATAGCAGATAAAATATTTGTTCCATTTGATAAAAATAAACAAAATGTAAAAATAAATGATTATAAAAGCCATACCTTAACATATGGCACTATAAAAGATAATAAAGAAATAATAGACGAAGTTTTGCTTAGCGTTATGAAAGCTCCTAAAACATACACTTGTGAAGATGTTATAGAAATAAACTGCCACGGTGGTAAATCTTCTGTAAAGCGTGTTTTAAATACTGTATTAAAAAATGGTGCTAGAATAGCAGAAAATGGCGAATTTACTAAACGTGCATTTTTAAACGGAAGAATAGATTTAAGCAAGGCAGAAGCCGTTATAGATATAATAAATGCTAAAACAGACATAGGGCACAAATCTGCTATAAATAGGCTAGAAGGAAAGCTAAAGCAAAAAATAGACGAATATAGAAATGATATTATTACTATGACTGCACATATAGAAGCCTCCATAGACTATCCAGAGCACGATGATGAAACTATGACTTATAATATGATAGAAGAAAATACAAAAAATCTTATAAAAAAAGTAGAACATCTTTTAAAAACTGCTGATACAGGGCGTATTGTAAAAGAAGGTATAAAAACAGTTATTTTAGGTAAACCAAATGTTGGTAAAAGCTCTATACTAAATATATTACTAAACGAAGATAGAGCAATAGTAAGTGATATAGCAGGCACAACACGAGATGTTTTAAAAGAACACCTTAACATAAACGGTGTTGCCCTTAACATTGTAGATACTGCTGGTATTAGAAAAACAGATGATGAGATAGAAAAAATAGGTGTGGAAAAATCTAAAGAATATGCACAAGATGCCGACTTGATACTTCTTGTTTTAGACAATTCTAAGCCTTTAGATAAAGAAGATATAGAAATATTAAATTTTATAAAAAATAAAAAAACTTTAGTCCTTATTAATAAAACAGACCTTAGCTCTAGCTTAAACGTAAATAATTTAAAAAGTTATATAAAAGAAGAAAATATACTAATGCTTTCTGCAAAACAAGACTTAGGCTTTGATATGTTAAAAGATAAAATAGAAACCCTATTTTTTGAAGGAGAAATAAACATAAATGAGGATATTTTAATATCTAATGAAAGAAACAAAAACTCTCTTTACAACTGTATAGAAAGCCTTAAAAATGTTTTAAACACAATAGAAACAAGAATGCCAGAAGATTTTATATCTATGGATTTAATAGAAGCATACAGATATTTAGGAGAAATAACAGGAGAAAGCCTAGATGAAGATGTTATAGACAAAATATTTTCAGAGTTTTGTCTAGGTAAATAACTAGAAAGGTGATAATAATGAATATATTAGCAGAAGAAAATGTAGACGTTGTTGTTATAGGTGCTGGACACGCAGGCTGTGAAGCTGCTCTTGCAACGGCACGTATAGGATTTTCAACGGCTTTATTTTCTATAAATTTAGACAGTATAGCAATGATGCCCTGCAACCCTAATATAGGTGGTAGCTCAAAGGGACATCTTGTTAGAGAAATAGACGCTCTTGGTGGAGAAATGGGCAAAAATATAGATAAAAGCTATATACAAACACGTATGCTTAATACAAGTAAAGGCCCTGCCGTTTATTCCCTTAGAGCACAAGCCGATAAAAATAAATATCATATAGAAATGAAAAAAGTGTTAGAAAATACGCCTAATTTAGATATAATACAAGGTGAAATATCCCATATTATAACTAAAGACGGTGTAGTTACTGGTGTTTTAAAAGAAGACGGTATATTATACAACTGTAAAGCAGTTATTATATGCTCTGGCACTTATTTAAAATCTAAATGTTTATATGGAGATATGGCAATAGAAAGTGGACCTAATGGGCTTAGACAAGCTACACATCTTAGCGACTGCCTTAAAAATCTTGGTGTTAAAATGTACCGTTTTAAAACTGGTACACCTGCTAGGATAGATAAAAGAACAGTAGACTTTTCTAAAATGTCTGTACAAGATGGAGATGAAAACATAGTTCCTTTTTCTTTTGAAAATACACCTGATGATATAAAAAGAGAACAACTTCCTTGTTATCTTACTTATACTAATAGTGAAACACATAAAATAATAAATGACAACCTACATCGCTCCTCTATGTATGGTGGTATGATAGAAGGTACTGGCCCTAGATATTGCCCTTCTATAGAAGATAAAATAGTACGCTTTGCCGATAAAGAACGCCACCAAATATTTATAGAACCAGAAGGGGAAGATACTAACGAAATGTATGTACAAGGTATGAGCACATCTTTACCTATTGACATACAAATAAAAATGTATAGAAGTATTGAGGGATTGGAAAATTGCAAAATAATGCGTAATGCTTATGCAATAGAATATGATTGTATAGATGCTACACAGCTAAAACTTAGCCTAGAGTTTAAAAATATAAAAGGTCTTTTTAGTGCAGGTCAATTTAATGGTACATCAGGATATGAAGAAGCTGCTGCCCAAGGTATTATAGCAGGTATTAATGCTACAAAATATATAAAAAATGAAGAACCTTTAATACTTGATAGGTCACAGGCTTATATAGGTGTTTTAATAGATGATATTGTAACAAAAGGTAGCCTTGAGCCTTACCGTATGATGACATCTCGTGCAGAATATCGCCTATTGTTAAGACAGGATAATGCAGATTTAAGGCTTACAGAAATAGGATATAATGTAGGGCTTATAACAGAAGATAGATACAAAAGATTTTTAGATAAAAAGGCTAAAATAGAGCAAGATATAAAACGTATTAAAAAAATATCTATTGCTCCTACCAATGAAGTAAACTCACTATTAGAAAAATATGATAGCACACCTTTAACAACAGGTATAAAATTTACAGACCTTATAAAAAGGACAGAGCTTTCTTATATGTGCCTTGCACCTCTTGATAAAGATAGACCTAGCCTTTCTTATGATATAGAAGAACAAGTTAATATTCAAATAAAATATGAAGGATATATAGAAAAACAAATGCGTCAGGTAGAACAGTTTAAAAAGCTTGAGAAAAAACGTATACCAAAAGATATAGACTACTCTAAAGTTATGAGCCTTAGCCTAGAAGGACGCCAAAACCTTGAAAAAATACGCCCAGAAAGTATAGGCCACGCCTCTCGTATATCTGGTATATCTCCTGCAGATATAAATATGCTTTTAGTTTATCTAAATCTTTAACATATTTATACTTTCTGAATAAAATGTAATAAAATACAAGGAGTGATAGCTTTGGTTTTTTTACCTATTAAAAATAAATATAAACAAAAAAGTTATTTTCATATAGATAACAGCAAAGCTCCTTTTTTTTATATATTAACTCATCAATATACTAGCAAAAGTTTTATAAATCTTATAAGAAAAAATAAACTTTTAGAAGCAAAAAATTTTATAAGTAAAGCCTTTGCAGAAGATGTAAATATATCTATATTAAAAGAGTTTTTTAATGATGATTATGTATACAAAACATTAGATAAAGTAAGTTTTTACAAAAACAAATATGAAAAAATAAATGCTTTTTTAATAATGGATAAAAACTCAAAATTTAAAGGCATTATTAACTTCTATATGATAAATGAGCCAGACAACATTAGCCAATGGAAAATATATAAAATAACAAAAGAAACAACTTATTAAGGAGCTTTTATGAAAAATTTATTAAAAAATGCTTGTAAAGAGCTTAACCTTATCTTAGATGATAGCCAAATAGATGATTTTTTAAAATATAAAGAACTTCTTTTAGAATGGAACGAAAAAATAAACCTTACTGCCATAACAAATGATAGGGAAATTATATTAAAGCATTTTGTAGACTGTTTGACAGTATGCAAATTTGTAGATTTTAACAATAAATCTTTTATAGATGTAGGTACAGGAGCTGGCTTTCCTGCTATACCTATAAAGATATTTTGTAAAGGCTCTTCCCCTACTCTTTTAGATTCTTTAAACAAACGTATAAATTTTTTAAAAACAGTAGGTAAAGAGCTTAATTTACAAAATATAACATATGTTCATTCTAGAGCAGAAGATGGTGGACAAGATGTAAACTTTAGAGAAAAGTACGATTTTTGTGTATCTCGTGCCGTTGCAAACTTAAGTGTATTAGCAGAATTTGACTTGCCTTTTGTAAAAGTTGGTGGATATTTTATAGCTTTAAAAGGCCCTTTATTAGATAGTGAAATTATAGATGCAAAAAAAGCAATATCTACACTTGGTGGAGAAATAGAGAAAATAGAAACTATAAAAATACCTTTTACAGATATAGAGCATAAGCTAGTTTTTATAAAAAAATTAAGACAAACTCCAAAGCAATACCCAAGAAAAGCTGGCAAGATACCTAAAAGTCCTATTAAATGACAAAATTTAAAAGGTAAAATAGTAACTTTTTGTAATTATCTTTTTGTTTTGAATTTTCTGACATTTGGAAATATTTAGGAAATATATGCTATAATGCACATAAAATATAATATATATGAGGTGTGTTATGCAAAGTTTACAAAATAATCAAAAAGAAATTATTTATTTAGACGTAGAAAAAATTTACCCTAGCCCTTATCAACCTAGAAAAACATTTGAAGAAAATAGCATAGATGAGCTATCTTTATCTATTGTTAAGTACGGTGTTATAGAACCTATACTAGTAAGAGAGCTTAAAGGCTCATTTTATGAGCTTATAGCAGGAGAACGTAGGCTAAAAGCCTGTAAAAAAATTGGTATAGAAAAAATACCTGCTATAATATCTCATATTAGCGAGAAAGATAGTGCCTGTATGACTTTAATAGAAAATGTACAAAGAGAAAGGCTTAATTTTATAGAAGAGGCAGAAGGCTTTCAAACTCTTATGGTAGATTTTGGTTACACACAAGAAGAAATATCAAAAATAATTGGTAAAAAACAATCTACTATATCTAACAAGCTACGTCTATTAAAACTAAAAAAGGACATAAAAAATACTATTATACAAAATAAACTTACAGAGCGTCACGCACGTGCTTTGTTAAAAATAAATGATGAAAATACTCAAAGAGAAATATTACAAAAAATATTAAAATTTGACCTTAACGTACAAAAAACAGAAGAGCTTGTAGAAAATACTTTAAAAAGACTAGATGGAATAAGCTTAAAAAAAGAAAAAAAAATAAAAGGATACATAGGGGATTTAAGAATTTTTACAAACACTATTAAAAGTGCCATTGATGTTATGAAAGAATCTGGAGTAAATACTAACTACTCTATTGTAAAAAATCAAAATGGATATGAAATAAATATTAAAGTTTGTACAGAATAAATTTATATTCCTAAAAATAGGAGAAGATATTATGGATATGTTTTTTTTAGAAAATACCGATATAAAACTTGCTTTTGATATTAGGAAGCAAGTTTTTATAAACGAACAAAATGTCCCAGAAGAAATAGAAATAGACGGAAGTGATAAATACGCAAAAAATATGATTTTAAAAGTAGATAACAAGCCTATTGGTACTGGTAGGCTTATTGTTATAGATAATAAAATGTATATAGGGCGTGTTGCTATATTAAAAGAATATAGAAAAAAAGGCTATGCTACACATTTAGTTAAATTTTTATTAGCCGAAGCTAAAAATATGGGCTATAATGAAGTTTTTATCCATTCACAAAGCTATGTTAAAGATTTTTATGAAAAAATTGGCTTTGTTGCCTTTGGTAAAGAATTTATAGAAGCTAACATACCTCATATAAATATGAAAATAACATTTTAGGAGGATAACAAATGAAACTTATTATAGGTCTTGGTAATCCTGGCTTGGAGTATAAATGGACAAGACATAATGTAGGCTTTGAAGCTATTGACAAGCTTGCATACGATTTTAACATAAATGTAAATAAAAATAAATTTAAAGCTATTTATGGAGAAGGAATAATACATAATGAAAAAGTTTTGCTTATAAAACCTTTAACATATATGAACCTTAGTGGCGAATGTGTTAGAGAATTTTTACATTTTTATAAAGACTTAGACACTAGCGATATTATGGTTATATGCGATGATATAAATCTACCTCTTGGCTCTATAAGAATAAGAAAAAAAGGCTCTGATGGTGGGCAAAATGGCTTAAAAAACATTATATATCAGCTTAATAAAGACGACTTTCCACGCCTTAGAATAGGCGTTGGGCAAAAACCAGAACATTATACTTTAGCAAATTTTGTTTTATCAAAATTTAATAAAGATGAAGAAGATGATATAATAAAAGGTATTACATCTGCAACAGATGCTATTGAAGTATTTATAAAAGATAGAGATAATGGTATCTCTAATGCTATGAACCTGTTTAACAAAAAAATTAAAAAAAATGAATAGTTGGTGTATTTATGAACTTATTTAATAATATAACAAAACAAAATAAATCTTTTAAACATATTATAGACTATTTAAAAATAAATAAAGACCCTTTGCTCTTATCTAATGTATTAGAATCTCAAAAATCACACATTGTATATAGCATATTTAAAAATTTTGATAATTGTAGCCTTATTATTTGTGAAAATGAGATAAAAGCTAAAGATTTTTATGATGATTTAAAGTTTTTCTTTAAAGATAAAATATTTTATTATCCTAGTAAAGATGTTGTTTTTTATAGTGCCGATGTAAAAAGTAGAGATATTATAAAATATCGTTTTGATGTTATAAAAAACATTTTATCTAATGATAAAATAGTAATTGTTTTGTCTGTGGAAGCCTTATTTGACAGGCTTGTACAAAAAGATATATTTAAAAAATTTATATTAAACTTTAAAGTTGGGGATATATTAGATATTGAAGACCTCTCCAAAAAGCTAGTATTTATGGGGTATGAAAAATGTAGCTTTGTAGATAGTGTTGGCAAATTTTCTGTAAGAGGTGGCATAATAGATATATTTAGTCCTATATTAGAAAATGCCTTTAGGATAGAGCTTTGGGACAATGAAATAGACTCTATTAGACTTTTAGATTCTTTTTCTGGTAGGTCAATAGAAAATATTAACGATGTTACTATATACCCTATGCGTGAGCTTGTATATGAAGAAAACGATATACAAAATGCTATAAAAAATATACTATCAGATTTTGAAGATGCTAAATCAACTTTTATTAAAAATAATAAACGTGAAGAGCTTTCACACCTAACATCATATATACAAGAAGTTATAGAAAAACTAAAAACACAGAAAACTTTTTCTGGCATAGATAAATTTATGCAGTTTTTTTATAAAGAAAACACTACTTTATTGGACTATTTAGACAAAGATACAATTTTATATTTTGATGAGCCAAATCGTATTAGAGAAAAAGCTAATATTATAAAAAATGAATTTTTAGAAAGCTTAAAAGGACGTATTTTAAAAGGAGATATTTTACCTGTACAAAACAAAATGATTTTTGAATATGATGAAATTTTACATTTTTCTGAAGATTTTAAAAAAGTTTTATTAATAAATATATCTCAAACATTAAAAGACTTCTCCCCTAATAAAAATATAGATTTTAATGTTAAAAGTACCTCTTTAGAAAAAAATAGCATAGAGGCATTATATAACAAAATAAAAAATTATAAGGCTTTAGATTATACTATTATATTTTTAGCAGGTGGTAGGACAAGATGTGAAAGGTTAGAAAGGGAATTTAACGAAAATAATATAAATTCTATATTTTTGACTGATGAAAAGTTAAACGATGACTATAAAATACATAAAGGCATAGTATACATTGTTAGAGGTAGCTTAAACAAAGGCTTTGAATACCCAGAAGATAAGTTTATAATATTTACAGATAAAGAGCTTTTTGGTGAAGAAAAGAAAAGTAAAAAAGTTACTAAAAAGAAAAAAGGTACAAAAATACAAAGCTTTACTGACCTTAAAGTTGGCGACTATGTAGTACACGACAATCACGGTGTTGCTGTTTTTCGTGGTATAGAAAAAATGATTACAGATGGTGTAAGCAAAGACTACCTAAAGCTTGGATACGAAGACGATGGTGTTTTATACGTGTCTGTAAACCAGCTTGATATGGTACAAAAATATATAGCTGGTGGTTCTTCTGCACCAAAAATAAATAAGCTGGGTAGTAAACAATGGAGTGTATCTAAAGCTAAAGCTAAAAAGACTATTGAAATATTAGCTAAAGACTTAGTGGAGCTTTATGCAAAAAGGCAACAATCTAAAGGGTATATATACTCTAAAGATAACATATGGCAAACAGAATTTGAAGATAGCTTCCCTTTTGAAGAAACAGATGACCAAATAAATGCTATACAAGATGTTAAAGATGATATGGAAAGCGTAAAGGTAATGGATAGGCTTATATGTGGAGATGTTGGTTTTGGTAAGACAGAAGTTGCTATAAGGGCTGCATTTAAAGCTGTACAAGATAAAAAGCAAGTAGTATTTTTAGTCCCTACTACTATACTTGCACAACAACACTATCAAACATTTTTAAAAAGAATGCAAAATTATCCTATAAACGTAGAGATGCTAAGTAGGTTTAGAACACCTAAACAACAAAAAGAGGCTATTACAGGTCTAGAAAAAGGCATTGTAGATATTATAATAGGTACACATAGGTTATTGTCTAAAGATATAAAATTTCACGATTTAGGCCTTATTATAATAGATGAAGAACAACGATTTGGTGTGGCACATAAAGAAAAATTGAAATCCCTAAAAGATAACATAGACGTATTAACCCTTTCTGCAACGCCTATCCCTCGTACCCTACATATGAGTATGACAGGTATAAGAGATATGAGTGTGCTAGAAGAACCCCCTCGTGAAAGAATGCCTGTTCAAACATACGTTTTAGAGTACGATATAGAATCTATAAAAAATGCTATAAATCGTGAACTTGCTAGAGATGGACAAGTCTATTATCTACACAACCGTGTAAATAATATAGAAGAAGAGGCTATGAAGATACAAAAGCTTGTACCAAATGCTAATGTTTCATTTGCCCACGGACAAATGAGCGAACGTGAGCTAGAGCGTGCTATGCTTGGATTTATGAAAAACGAAATAAACGTTTTAATATGTACAACTATTATAGAAACAGGCCTTGACATATCTAATGTAAACACCATAATAATAAATGATGCCGACCATATGGGGCTTAGTCAGCTCCATCAGCTTAGAGGACGTGTTGGTAGGTCAAACAAAACTTCATTTGCATACCTTATGTATAAAAAAGACAAAGTTTTACAAGAGGTATCGGAAAAACGCCTACAAACTATAAAAGAGTTTACAGAATTTGGCTCTGGATTTAAAATAGCTATGAGAGATTTAGAGATACGAGGTGCAGGTAACCTACTTGGAGCACAACAACACGGGCATATGGACATAATAGGATATGAAATGTATTGCAAGCTACTAGACCAAGCTATTAGAGAGCTTAAAGGAGAAAGTATAGAAAAAGAATTTGAAACACTTATAGATATATCTTTAAATGCCTTTATATCGCCTAACTATATAGAAAACGAAGCACAAAAATTAGAAATGTATAAAAAAATATCTATGATAAAAACAGAATCCGACTTTTTTGACGTACAAGATGAGCTAGAAGATAGATTTGGTAATATACCTAAAGTTGTACAAAACCTTTTAAATATTGCCCTTATGAAATCTTATGCTCATAATATAGGAGTTAATAAAGTATCCCAATGTGGAAATTCTATATCTATAAAATTTAATGAAGATAACAATGTTAATATTGAAAAATTTAAAACACTTTTATCATCTAATAACAATTTATCTTTTAATGGCGTACTAAACTATAAATTAAAAGATAATAAAGAAGATTTTGTAACAAAACTTAAAGATATATTTTTATTTTTAGCTTAATTAATGTAAATAAAAAAGATAGCATTTTAAAATGCTATCTTTTTTATTTACATTAATTAATTTCTTCTTTTTTTATACCAGATTTTTTTACCATAAATAAAGCAAATAAAGCTATTGCAACAATAATACCTGCTATATTAGATATAGTTGAAGGTAATTTAAATCCTTCTTTTGCTTGCATTATATAAGATGTACAAACATAAGACATAATTGTTGCTGGGATAACAACTATAAAGTAATTTTTATTAGCTTTATATAAATACACAGCTGATGTCCATAAGAAAATAGTTGCAAGAGTTTGGTTTGACCAAGCAAAATATCTCCAAATAATATCAAAATTAACCATTGTTAAAAGTATACAAATTATAAATAATGGTATAGCTATTATAAATCTTTTAGCTATATTTTTTTGGTCTATTTTAAAGGCATCTGCTATTGTAAGCCTAATACTTCTAAAGGCAGTATCTCCAGATGTTATAGGACAAGCAACTACACCTAAAACTGCTAAAACAGAACCAAATGTACCTAAAAGCTCTTTTGATAAAAAGCCAACTACACCTGCTGCTCCATTATAAGTTGTTAAAGCCTCTTTTACACCTTCTGTTGTACGGAAGAATGTTATAGTAACAGCACACCAAATTAAAGCAACTATACCTTCAACAACCATAGCTCCATAAAAAACAGCTTTAGCTTCTTTAGGCTTTCTTACACAACGAGCCATCATAGGTGATTGTGTAGCGTGGAAACCAGATAAAGCACCACAAGCTATTGTAACAAATAAAAATGGAAATACATTTAACCCATCTGGGTGTAAATTTGTAGCAAAAGTTTCTTTTGTAAGCTCTACCATTTTAGTAGTCCCATTAAAATGGTCAATAAACATACCACCACATAAACCTACTGCCATTAATATAAGGCATACACCAAATAATGGATATATTTTACCAATAATTTTATCTACTGGTAAAATTGTTGCAAGGATATAATAAATTATTATTATACCTACTAATAATGTTTTGTCTAAGCCTGTAAGGTTTGATAATAAACCTGCTGGTGATGTAACAAACACAGTTCCTACTAAAATTAATAAAATAACAGAAAAAACACGCATAATATTTTTCATAGAACTTCCAAGATATATCCCTACTATCTCAGATACAGATGTCCCATTGTGCTTCATAGATATTACACCTGATAAAAAGTCGTGAACTGCACCTGCAAATATTGTACCAAAAGTTATCCATAAAAACGCTACTGGTCCAAAAGCTGCCCCCAATATAGCACCAAATATAGGGCCTGTTCCAGCAATATTTAAAAATTGAATTAATAAAACTTTGTGTAATGGCATTGGCATATAGTCTATACCATCTTCCATAGTTACAGCTGGCGTTAGCTTATTTTCATCTAAAGCGCCTTGCTTATATACATAGCTACCATATATAAAATATCCTCCTATTAATATGGCTAAACATACCAAAAAAGTAACCATTTAATCATCTCCTCTGTTTAGTTCTTTATTATCCTATATACATTATATAATAAAAATTTATAATATACAACAAAAAAATATAAATTAATATAAATTATTTGTTTATTATTTATATTTATTTTAGATTTTCCAGGTTATAGCACAATTTTTATTTGTTATATATAAATTTTTTATACTTAATATATTTGTGTTTTTTATAAAAATTTTATTGCTTTTATGTATATATACATTATAATATATTTATACTATCTTAGTATGTTATAATATAAAGGAGGCAGATAAAATGGAACAATTAAAACAAAGAAGTGAAGTTTTAGAACAATTTAAGTGGAAAATAGAAGATTTAGTATCTTCTGATAAAGTATGGGAAGAGCGTTTTGAAACCCTAAAAAAAGATTTAAAAAAATTAGACACATTTAAAAACAATATACAAATAAACAATCTATACGATTGCCTCTCTTTAAGAGATAAAATATCTAATGAAACTATGGTTCTTTATGTATATGCTAATTTAAAGAAAAATGAAGATAGTACTAATAACTTTTATCAATCTTTAGCTAGCAAAGCCGATAGCCTTATAAGCTCTTATCAGGGTGCTATTGCATTTTTAGAGCCAGAGATTTTAACATTAAATGAAGACGAGCTTTTAAAAGCTGTATCAGGCACAAATTTAAAGCTATACAACCAATATATAAAAAATCTTTTAAGAACAAAATCTCACATATTATCAACAGAAAAAGAAGAAATATTAGCCAATGCTTATGAAATAAGCCAATCTGCAGATAACATCTTTTCTATGTTAAATAACGCCGATGCAGACTTTGGCTATATAAAAGACGAAAATGGAAAAGATATAAAAGTTACACACGGAAATTATACTATGCTTTTAGAAAATCCTAATAGAAATATTAGAGAACAAGCATTTAAAGCTATGTACAAATTTTACCATAGCTTAAAAAATACAATAGCTACAACATATACATCTAGTGTTAAGGCAGATATATTTAATGCAAAAGTTAGAAATTATAATTCTTCTATTGAGCACGCACTTTCAGAAACTAATGTTTCTTTAGATGTATACAAAAACCTTATATCTACTGTTCATAAATTTTTACCTGCACTTCATAAATATATTGATATTAGAAAAAAACGTCTAGGACTTTCAGAAATTCATTTTTATGATTTATATACACCTATTGTAAAAGACGTAAATAAAAAAATAGACTTTGAAGAAGGCAAAAAAATTGTATTAGAAGCTCTAAAACCTCTAGGGGAAGACTACATTAAAAATCTACAAAAGGCCTTTGATAGCCGTTGGATAGATGTTTATGAAAATGTAGGCAAAAGAAGTGGTGCATATGTATGGGGAGCTTATGGCTGCCACCCATTTGTATCTTTAAATTATACAGATACATTAGATGATATGTTTACATTAGCTCACGAGATGGGCCACGCTATGCACAGCTATTATACTACTACAACCCAACCATATATTTATGGAGATTACACTATCTTTTTAGCAGAGGTAGCATCTACTGTAAACGAAGCATTATTAATGGAACATCTTTTAAAAACAACTGATAAAGAAGAAGAACAGCTTTACCTTATAAATCACTTTATGGAGCAATTTAGAGGCACTTTATTTAGACAAACTATGTTTGCAGAATTTGAAATGATTGTACACGAAAAAATGGAAAATGGCCAACCTCAAACATTTGAAAGCCTTTGTGAAATATATAAAGATTTAAATATAAAATACTATGGAAATGATATAGTAATAGATGAAGAAATAACTTGGGAATGGGCAAGAATACCTCATTTTTATTCTGCATTTTATGTATATCAATATGCAACTGGATATTCTTGTGCTATATCTTTTTCTAAAAAAATATTAGAAGAAAACGGTAGAGATGACTATCTTGGGTTCTTAAAAAGTGGCTCGTCAGACTACTCTACAGAAATACTTAAAAAAGCTGGAGTTGATATGACTAAAACAGAGCCTATTGAAAATGCTTTAAAAGTTTTTGAAGAGCTAGTTGAAAAAATGGATAAAATATCTTAAGGAGGAAACTATGGACGAAAGAATTAAAACTTTAGCAAAAAATTTAGTAAACTATTCTTGTAATTTACAAAAAGGTGAAAAGGTATTAATATCTAGTGGTGGATTTTATGATATGCCCCTTGTTAGAGCATTAATAAAAGAAACTTATAAAGTAGGTGCTATACCTTTTGTAGAAATTAATCATAATAGTATACAAAGGGAGCTACTTTTAAACACAAGTGAAGAACAGCTTAACCTTATGGCAGATATAGATTCAAGAAGAATGGAGGCTATGGACGCCTACATTGGTATTGGTGCTCAAGATAATAATAGCGAGCTTTCTGATGTACCTAGCGAAAATATGAAATTATATTCTAAACTTTATTCTACAAAAGTACATCAAGAGATAAGGCTTAATAAAAAATGGGTTGTTTTAAGATACCCTACTCCTAATATGGCACAATCTGCTGGCACAAGCCTAGAGGCTTTTGAAGATTTCTATTTTAAAGTATGTAACCTAGATTATAGCAAAATGTCTAAAGCTATGGATAACCTTGTAAACTTAATGAACAAAACAGATAAAGTACGTATTGTAGCTAAAGATACAGATGTTAGCTTTTCTATAAAAGATATACCTGCTATAAAATGTGCTGGCGAGATGAACATACCTGATGGAGAAGTTTATTCTGCCCCTGTTAAAAATAGTGTAAACGGATATATAACATACAATACACCTTCAGAGTATCAAGGCTTTACCTATGAAAATGTACGCCTAGAATTTGAAAATGGAAAAATAGTAAAAGCTACTGCTAACAATACAGAACGTATAAATACAGTATTTGATTCTGATGAAGGTGCTAGATATATAGGAGAATTTGCAATAGGTGTAAACCCTTATGTATTAAAACCTATGAACAATATTTTGTTTGATGAAAAAATAATGGGTAGTATACATTTCACACCAGGTAATGCCTACGATGATGCCGACAATGGTAACAGAAGTAGTGTCCATTGGGATTTAGTTTTAATCCAAACTAAAGAATACGGTGGTGGAGAAATATACTTTGATGATGTGTTAATAAGAAAAGACGGTTTGTTTGTTATAGATGAACTTAAATGTTTAAACCCAGAAAATTTAGCATAATAAAATTTTACACAAAATACCTGTTGAAACTTTTTCAATGGGTATTTTTTAAATCCAATTAAGATATGGCTTATATTTTTAAAAGGGAAATTATATACGGTGTGTTTGTATTAATCTTTACCAATAAAAATATATAGGAATATATGCTTTTTAATACAAAGTGTTGAAAAAATTGATTATGGATAGGAGATACTATGGAAAATCTAAAAAAACAAATGAATTTTTTAATAGAAATAGATAAACTAAAAAACGTATTTAGACAAACTTTAATATCAGATAAATCTAGAAATGAAAATGATGCAGAACATTCTTGGCATATGGCTATGTATGCAGTAATATTAGAAAAATATGCACCTAAAGGTACAGATATATTAAAGGTTATAAAAATGGCACTAATACACGATATAATAGAAATATATGCAGGAGATACATTTTTATATGATGAAGAGCTTACTAAATCTAAAGAAAAAAGAGAAAAAGAGGCAGCAAAAAAAATATATTCTATCTTACCAGATAAACAAGGAAAAGAAATAAAAGCCTTATGGGAAGAATTTGAAGAAAAACAAACAAAAGAAGCCATATTTTGTGCTACAATAGATAGAATACAACCTATAATATTAAACTATTTGACACAAGGTGGTACTTGGAAAAAACATAATGTAAAAAAAGATATGGTATTAAAAAAGGGGTATTTAATATTTGAAAAAGCAGATGAAAGACTAAAACAATATGTTTTAGAAATAATAGAAGAAAGTGTTAAGCTAGGGTATTTGTTACCTTAAAATATACATTTATATTGTTTTTATAGGAATATCTTAATTGTATTTAATTAAATTTTTTTAAAATTTTTTAAAAAAAGTGTTGACATTTAGGTTAGTATGTGCTAACATATAATTAGTTAGCAAGCACTAACATTTTAGAACAATATAAATTTTAATAATTATGCCAAATTAAATTTATTATTTCTAAATAAAACCTTTTATAATAATTAAAGCTAAAAACATCTAAAAAGCCTATTTGTAACCCAAATAGGCTTTTTAGATGTTAAAATATAATTTTTATCTATTTTACATCATATATTTATAAAAAATATATTGGGAGGATATATGTTATATAAATATATTTTAAAAATAGCACTTGTATATACAGGGACTATACTTGGAGCAGGCTTTGCAACGGGCAAGGAGCTAGTTAGTTTTTTTGCACAGTTTGGCAATATGGGTATATTGGGATTTTTAATATCTTGCCTTTTATTAGCTTTAACGTGTATGTCTATTTTAAATATGATATATAAAACAAAAGTTAATACATATAGCCAATTTATACATAATATTTTTGGAAGATACGGTGTATATATAGAATGGTTTAATATAGCCTTATTATTTATATTATTTTCTGCTATGTTAGCAGGTGGTGGTGCAACATTATGCAATATGTTTAATATAAACGAAATGGCTAGTATAATTATTTTTTGTATAATAACATTTATAGCACTTATTTTTGGAAAAGATGCAATAATAAATATAAATACAATATTATGCCCCATACTAATATTAGGTGGAATATTAATAGGTATATATGTATATTTTAATGCTACGCCTGTATTTAATAATAATATAAAACCTATTATATCTCCTTTTATATATACATCTTATAATGGTATAACAACTATCTCTGTTTTATTTGCTATAAGAGATATTGTAAAAAACAAAAAAATAGTTATTTATAGTAGCATTTTGGGAGGTGTATTTATATTTTCTATTGGTATATTTATGCTTTTACCCCTTACAAAAAATTATGATTATATATATAATAGTCCATTACCACTATTAAAATTAATAGAAAATAAAAGTATAATAAAAAATATATATGCTTTTACTGTACTGTCTGCTATATTTACTACGGCAGTATCAAATGGCGTTGCCTTAGAAACCACATTTAAAGAAAAATATAATATAAATGGATTAAGCTTAAAAATTATACTTATAGTGGTTGGCATTAGCTTTTCATTAATGGGATTTTCCAACATAGTAAACATAGTATACCCTATATTTGGCGCTATAGGAATGTTTGAAATATTAGTCATTATGCTTAGTTTTTTTAGTAGTAGTATTGACAAATAATATATATCCTTTATAATTATAATAGTGATTTATATACTTTAGGAGAAACATAATGAAAAAATTGAAACTAACCATTATAGTTACAATGTTTATAGCTATTATCACAGCTATATCTATATATCTTAATCCAGATAAAAATACTACAAAAAGTCTAGAAAAAAAAGATTTTAAATCTATAGATATTAGCCCTGGAGAGCAAGTATATACATATAATGGATATATATATATATATGGCAAATCAGGTATAAAAGTTATAAAAGGCGAAAAAACCTTACTAGAAGACAAATTTTCCCTTGAAAATCCATATGTTGTTACGTCTTATAATAAACTTGCTATTGGAGATAAAAATAGTAAAGTTATTAGAGTATACTCTAATGAAGGACATATGTACACACAAAATACTGCAAATAATATACTTGGATTTACAATAAATAAAAATGGTTTTTTAGTTGTTATTTTAAAAAATGATATTAATTATCAAATAGAAATATATAACAATAGTGGTGAAAATATATATTCTATAAAAGATATAAGTTTCAATGAGGGCGTGCCAATTGGTGTATCAATATCAGAAGATAATAAAATTTTATCAGTTTCTTACATTAAAACAATGGGTGCTACAGTAGATTCTAATATTGTTTTTTACTCTATAGAAGAAAACAATATCTTTGGCGGAGTTGTAAAACAAAACCAAATAGTTGGTGTTATTAAATTTATGGATAACTCAAATATAGTTTTTATATCAGATAAAGAAATATTTGTTGTAAAATGTAGCTCAGCTAAAACAGCAGAGCAAGTTAAAGAAATATATAAAAAACCTTTAAATAATGTTTTAAAAGATGTATCTTTTTTAGATGGAATAGGCTATGTAATTTGTTATGGTCAGCCTATTATAAAAAGTGAAGATAGTATAGAAGATAATACAATAGCTTTTTATAACCAATCTGGTGGAGAAATTGGCAAATATTATAAAAAAGAAAAAAATATAACAAATATATTTTCTAACAAATTTGGTGCTATATTACAAGATGCAAGGTTATTTACAGCTTTAGATAAATCTGGTAAAAAACTTTGGGAATATCAGGCAACTCAAGATATAAAAGATGTTATATTTTACGATAGTGATAATAAAGCGCTTATTGTTACTAACGATAAAATTAAAATTGTAAAAATAGATAAAACATTAGTAGACAAACAGATAGATGAAAATACAATAGAAAAAGAAATAGATAAAAAAACAGAAGAAACTACAAATAACCCACAAAAGGAAGATAAAATTAATCTCCCAGATAAAAACCAACACGACAAAAATAAAACACCTACAGATAAAAAATCACAATCACAAAACCCACAAAGTACTGAAGGCCAAACTATTAGTGAACCCCCAAATCACTAATAATTTGGTTGGCTAAAAAGAAAAGAAAAGAAAGAAAACTAGGTTATTTTATTATAAGGAGGAAGTAATGAATATTTTAGATTTTATTTTAATAGCTATATTTATAGCTTGTGTTATAAATAGCTACTATAAAGGATTTTTTAAACAAGTATTTGACATACTTGGCTTTATAATAGGTATAGCTTTTTTTGCTATTTTATACCCTATAATAAATAACTGGCTATTAAAAAGTACATTTTTATCAAAAGTGAAAGACTGGGTAATATCCGATTTAAACCTTGCACAGTTTGTAGCAACAACACAAGAAGATATTGTATCTGGTATACAAAATTTAAATGCCCCAGAAATTATTAAAGAGCTACTAATAAAAAATAATAATAACGCTTTTTATGAACTATTTGGCGTTGACAATGTAGTAGAATATATAGCAAATTTTGTTGCAATGATAGTTATAAGCTTAGTAACAGTATTTTTTGTAGTTTTAGTAGTTGATATAATAATAACTATATTGAATAAAACTAACAATATTGCATCTAGGCTACCAGTTTTAGGAAAGCTTGATAAAATAGGTGGTATTGTCCTTGGTATAATAAATGGCTTATTTACTCTATGGCTTTTAGGAATAATAATATTAGTATTATCCGTATTCCCACAACTATCTTTCTTAAAAGACCAGCTAGATGGATTTTTAACAGGACCATTAATAAATGATAATATTTTATCAAAATTACTATTAAATTTAATATTAGGAATTATAAATTAAGATATGAAAAAAAGTTTTAATACTATAAACCAACGTGCAGAGGCAGAAATAGTAGAGAAAAAATCTCGTTTTATAGCCAATGTTCTACCTATTTCTTCCGAACAAGAAGCTATAAGCTTTATATCAGAAATAAAAAAACAACATTACAATGCAAGGCATAACTGTTTTGCCTATATAATAGGTGGGGATATACCTATCATTAGATTTAGCGATGATGGAGAACCAAATGGAACAGCAGGTAAACCTATTTTAGATGTTTTATTAGGTGAAAAAATAGAAAATGCTATAATAGTAGTTACCAGATATTTTGGTGGAACTTTACTTGGCACAGGAGGGCTTGTTAGAGCATACGGAAAATCTGCTAAAGAAGGACTTATGGCTGGCAAGATAGTACAAATGGATACATATACCAAAATATTTGTAGTTGTAGATTATTCTCTTATAGGAAAAATACAATATGAAATATCTACTAGTGAACATATTCTTATAGATACAGAATATACAGATTTAGTTAAATTTAGTGTATATATAAAAAATGAACTATTAGACCAGTTTATAGAAAATATAATAAACATAACAAATAATAGTGCAACAATAACAAAAGAAAATGAATATTTTTTAAAGTTAATAGACGGAAAAGTTGTTTTAGATTAGACGGAGGTACAATATGGCAGGACATTCTAAATTTGCAAATATAAAACATAAAAAAGAAAAAAACGATGCTATAAAAGGTAAAATATTTACTATTATAGGTAGAGAAATAGCTGTTGCTGTTAAGGCAGGAGGAGCAGACCCTACAAGCAACTCTAGGCTTAGAGATGCCATAGCTAAAGCTAAGTCTAACAATATGCCAAACGATACAATAGAAAGAAGTATAAAAAAGGCAGCAGGCAATATAGATGGTGTTAGTTACGAAACCATTGTATATGAAGGCTATGGCCCTAAAGGTGTTGCCATTATAGTAGAAACACTTACAGACAATAAAAATAGAACAGCAGCCAATGTAAGAAGTGCTTTTACAAAAGGCAATGGCAATATGGGTACTACTGGTTGTGTTAGCTTTATGTTTGATGAAAAGGGACAAATTATGATTGAAAAATCTAATGATATAAACCCTGATGAGCTTATGATGATATCTTTAGATGCAGGTGCTTTAGATTTTAATGAAGAAGAAGAAGGATATGAAATTATTACATCTCCAGAAGACTTTTCAGCTGTTCGTGAGGCAATAGAACAAGCTAACATAGAAATAGTAGATGCAGAGGTTAGTATGATACCACAAACATATACATCTTTAACTGATGAAGATGATATTAAAAAAATGAACAAACTATTAAACTTGTTAGAAGATGATGATGATGTAAAAAATGTTTATCATAATTGGGAACAAGAATAATCAATTTTTTAGATACTTTGTATCTAAAAACACATATTCCTATATATTTTTATTCATAAAAATTAATACAAACACCCGTATATAATTTTTTATCTAAAAATATAAGTCATATCTTAATTGTTTTAATCAATTTTTTGAGTACTTTGTATCTAAAAATACATATTCCTAAATTTTTTCGGCATAAAATATAATAAATCATACCTTAATTAATATAAATAAAAAATAGGTAATAAAAGTTTATTGCCTATTTTTTTTATTTAAATATTCCATCTTAGTTAAAGAATAAAAACACCTATCCTTTATTTGCCCATTATGTAATAAAAAGCTATTTCTAAATGTACCCTCATAATAAAAACCGTTTTTTTCTATAACTCTTTTAGATGCTATATTATCTTTAAAATGAGAAATAGATACAATGTCTAAATTTATAATACAAAAGCTATATTCTAATATTTTATTTACTGCCTCTGTCATTATCCCCTTTGCCCAATAATCTTTAGATAAAACATACCCTAAACATTTAGATTTTATATCTTGCCTTATCTTATCCCTACTTAAACTTATAGAACCAATAACTTTATTATTTTCTTTATATACTATGGCAAATGTGTTTTTATCATTTATAAACATATTTAAAACAAGCATAGAATGTTCTTTTGAAGTATGTGGTATCCACCCAGCATTTATCCCCACTTCATCTATTTTAGCATACTCAAAAAGGTCATCTAAATCATCTTTATTAAAATTTCTTAGTAATAGCCTATCTGTTTCTAAAATCATTATAAATTCCCTCCTTAAAATATACATATTATACCATTAAAATCATATATATTCAAATAATAGATTACATTTTGTACAAAATATATTGAAAAATAAAAAAATAGTGGTATAATAATATAAAAACAAGGGAGGATATATTATGAAAATACGTTTAGATTACAATAATATGATGGAGGAATTTATTGGAAAAACAGGCGTTAGCAAAAATGATATAGATAGCTTAAACTTAGATAAAGCAAAACAAGCTATGATAGATAAACGTGCTAATGGCAAAATGGACTGGAGAGATTTACCATACAATCAAGAAGATGTTTGCAACGATATAATATCTTATGTAGAGCAAGTAAAAGATAATTTTGATGCTTTTGTCGTTCTTGGTATAGGTGGCTCTGCCCTTGGCCCAATATCTGTACAACAAGCTATTAATCACCCATATTACAATGAAATTTCTAGAGAAAAAAGAAAAGGATACCCTAAATTTTATGTAGCAGACAATGTAGACCCAGAAAAATTAGTATACCTTTTTGAAACAATAGATATTACTAAAACTCTGTTTAATGTAATATCTAAGTCTGGCTCTACATCAGAAACTATGAGCCAATTTATGATTATTAAAAAAATGCTAGAAGAAAAGTTAGGCGATAAATCAAAAGAGCATATTGTTTGTACAACAGATAAAGAAAATGGAAACCTTGTAAAAATAGCTAAAGAAGAAGGCTATAAAACATTTACTATACCAGCAGGCGTTGGTGGTAGGTTTAGCGAGCTTACACCAGTAGGGCTTTTGCCAGCTGCTTTTTGTGGAATAGACATTAAAGAGCTTTTAAAAGGTGCAGCTGTTATGGACGAAATGTGTAAAAAAGATGACATTTATAAAAACCCAGCATATATGTATGCTATCCTTAACTACTTAACTATGAAAAATGGACAAAACATATCTGTTATGATGCCTTATGCAGATTCTTTAAAATTTATATCTGACTGGTATGCACAGCTTTGGGCAGAAAGTCTTGGCAAAAAATATGACAATGACGGAAAAGAAGTTTATGTAGGCTCTACACCAGTAAAAGCATTAGGTGCAACAGACCAACATTCTCAAGTACAGCTTTATGCAGAAGGCCCATTTGATAAAATTATAACATTTATTGGTGTAGATAAATTTAAAAAATCTATCACTATACCTAAAATATATGAAGATATGCCAAGCCTTGCATTTTTAGGTGGTGTAACACAAGATGACCTTATTAAAACAGAGCAAATAGCAACAGAATACGCCTTATTAAAAGCAGGTAAACCTAATATGACTATAACTTTACCTGAAGTAAACGAAAACACATTAGGACAATTATTATATTTCTTTGAAGTTGCAACAGCCTTTACAGGAGAGCTTTTAAACATTAACGCCTTTGACCAACCAGGTGTAGAAGAAGGTAAAAATGCAACTTATGCTTATTTTGGTAGACCAGGATATGAAGAAAAGAAAAAAGAGCTAGATGCTATGCCTCTTAAAATAAATGACTATATAATATAATAGAGTAATAAAAACCACCTATTAAATAGGTGGTTTTTATTTACTCTATTATATCTATCATATTTTTTAATATGTTACTTGCTTTTATAGCACTTTCTATAAAGAAGTTTTCATATTGGTTATCCTCATCAGAATTATCAGAAATAGAACGTATTATAGCAAAAGGAATTTTGTTAAGATAACAAGTTTGTCCAATAGCAGCACTTTCCATATCTACACAAAATGCTTTAAAATGGGACCATATTTTATTTTTCCTCTCCACATCACATAAAAACTGGTCACCACTTACAATCCTACCTGTAACAACTACACCATCTTCTATTACATTAGAAGACGACTTTAAGGCTATATCTATAAGTTCACTATCTGCTTTAAAGCTACTTTCCGACATTCTAGGGATAATACCTATCTCATCACCAAAATATGATGTATCTATGTCGTGGTGCATAGTATCTGTAGCTATTACTACATCTCCTATTTTTAAATCTTTATTTATAGAACCTGCAACACCTACATTTATTATATAATCTACAGCATATAAATCTATCAAAACTTGACTACAAACAGCAGCATTTACCTTACCTATGCCAGAGCGTACTAAAACTACATTGTTTCCACCCATTTTTCCCATATAAAAATCTAAGCCTATAATATTTTTTGTAGATATAACATCTATGTATGGCTTAATATTTTCTATTTCTTCTTCCATAGCGCCTATTATACCGATTGTTTTCATAATTGCCTCCTCTTATAATGTTTTGGTTACAAAGCCAAAACCACCTAAATAAAAAGCTTAAAAATAAACTTATATAAGCAAATTAAATGTTTTTATATATTTTAACATAAATCTAAATAAAATGGTAGTATTTTTTTTATTTAAATTTATACAAAAATCCATATATAATTTTAAGTATAAAAAAGGCAAAGTTATAAATTTTATATAACTTTGCCTTTTTGTTTTTAACATAAGTAAAAATTTTTACTTATGTTGTATATATTGTTTAAATTTATTATTCTACAAGTTGGTCTACTATTTCATTAGCTTCTATAACATATTTATCTATAGTACCTTCTTCTTGTAATCTTTTTATAGTAGAATTAACTTGGTCAACTAAGTCTTGGTTACCCTTTTTAATAGCAATAGCAGAGCCACCTGTTTCGTCTATAACTTTAGCATCAGATAAAGCAAACTCTGGATATTGTTTAATGTATCCATTAGCAACAGGAAGTTCTACAATAGCAGCATCTATATTACCAGATTTAAGCTCTAAAATAATATTAGGCAATTTAACTAAAGGTAAAATTTTAGCATTTGGCAATTGTTCTATTGCTATTTTCTCTTGTATAGAGCCTTTTTGTACTCCAATTTTTTTACCAGAAAAACTCTCTAAAGTATTTAAGCTATCCTTGTTTTCGGCAGAAACCATAATGCCCTGCTCTGCATAATAGTATATGTCAGAAAAATCTATAGCTTTAATTCTTTCTTCATCAGGTGTCATACCAGCCATAACTATATCAGCTTTATTAGCATTTAAAGACATTAAAAGTCCATTAAAGTCTAGCTCTAATACACGAAGGCTTACCCCCATATCTTTAGCTATTTCTTCTGCAATTTTTATATCAAAACCTACTACTTTTTCTTTCCCATCTTCTAATATTTTAAATTCGTAAGGTGGATAGTCAGGAGATGTAGCCATAACTAATTCACCTTTTTCTTTAATTTTAGCAACTACTCCATCTTTTACATTGCTATCTTGAGCCTCACTACTTTCCATAGATATAGCTTCAGTAGGAAAATTGTTTTCACTTTTAGTACCACCACAAGCTACTAAAGATAATGATAATGTGGCTACAGCTACTAAAGAAAGAAACTTTTTCATATTTATTCACTCCTAAATTAAATGTTTTTCTTAATATTATACTATAATTAAATAAAAAATCAAGAGTTTTGTTAATAAATATAAGAAAAAGTGAATAAAAATATATTATATAAAAAATAAATGTTACTATATAGTTTTATAATTGGTTTTATTTAATTTAAGTTTTAATACTTATATTGTATATAAAAGTGAATATCTTTATATTTTTATAGTCTAAAAGAACAAGAAAATAAACAATTATTTTTGTATAATTGATATATAGTTAATTAATTAATTAATACAAATATATATTTTTAATATACAAATATTATAAATATATTAAATTTTATACCGATATATGTACATATTCACTAAGTATGCTTTTTGTTGTTAAATTATTAAAAAATTATTTTTAAGGAAGTGTTTATATGTTAAAAAATATCCCCAAAATTTTATCTCCTCAGTTATTAAAAGTTTTATGTGAAATGGGACATAGCGATACAATAGTTATTGCAGACGGAAATTTCCCATCTGAAAATATTGGAAAAAATTGCATAGTTATAAGATATGATGGGCACAGTATACCTAACCTTTTAGATGCCATATTAAAAGTTTTTCCTTTAGATACTTATACAGACTCTCCTGTAACTTTAATGGAAGTTATGAAAGGAGATAATACTAAAACACCTATATGGGACGAATATACAGATATAGTGTGTAAATACGATGAACGAAAAGAGAGTACAATAAAACAAATTGATAGGTTTGATTTTTATGAAGAAGCAAAAAAAGCATATGCAATAATTGCTACTGGAGAAGAGGCTTTATATGCTAATATTATACTTCAAAAAGGTGTTGTAAATTAGAGATTGGAGTGATAAAAATGAATAATGATAAAAATATTATTCCTAAAAAGTATAGGATACATTTTATAATGCTTGTATCTTGCTTTATATTGTGGGGTCTATTAAATAATATGACAGATAATCTAGTGCCTGCATTTAGTAAAATATTTATGCTAGAAGCTACAAATGCCTCTTTTATACAAGTAGCATTTTATGGTGCATATGCAGTACTAGCACTACCAGCAGCTATAATTATAAAAAAATACTCATATAGAAAAGGAGTTTTACTAGGGCTTACTCTATATATTTTAGGTGCTATGGGCTATATCCCAGCAGCTATAATGCAAAATTTTCAAATATTTATCGTTGCAGTTTTTGTATTAGCTAGTGGTCTTTCTATTTTAGAAACATCTTGTAACCCATATGTTATATCTTTAGGCTCTGAAGAAACTAGCGTTAGAAGACTTAATATGGCACAAGCCTTTAACCCTGTAGGTTCTTTAACAGGTATTATAATGGCTAAGTTTCTTATATTAAATAACCTAAACCCTGCAACTTATGAAGAGCGTGTAGCTATGACACCAGAACAATTAAGTGAAATTCGTTCTAATGAATTGTTGTGGGTATGTATACCTTATGTTAGCTTAATTATAATAGCATTTATTATATGGTTATTCTTTAAAAAATCTAAAGATACTGAAAATAAAGATGATTCTAAATTAGATATTTTAAATTCTATTAAAAAACTTGTATGCAAACCAAGGTATATATTAGGTGTTGTAGCACAGTTCTTTTACGTTGGTGTTCAAATTGCCGTTTGGACGTGGACTATATCATACATAGTTATTAATAAAGGTGTAGATGAAGCAACTGCATCTACTTATTACCTTATTTCCATAGTGCTGTTTATTATTTGTAGATGGATTTGTACTTTTATTATGAAATATGTTGAGCCTGCTATAATAATGGCATTATTTGCTATTGGTGGAATAGTATTTAGCTTAGGAACAATGTATCTACCAATAGATATATCTATCTGGTGCTTAGTTCTAATATCTGCTAGTATGTCTTTAATGTTCCCTACTATTTATGGTATAGCATTAAAAGACCTTGGAGATGAAGTAAAAGTTGGGGCTGCAGGTCTTATAATGGCCATATTAGGTGGAGCAGTTATAACTCCTATAATGGGAAAATTAATCGATACGGGAGTATTTTCAAGTATTGTTTCTAATTTTTCTGGAGATGTAGCAGCTATTAGGTCATCATTTATAATTCCTGTAATATGTTTTGTAGTTGTATTAATTTATTCTATAATGTTCTGCAATAAAAAATCTAAATAATTAAATACATCAATTTTTTGAATGCTTTGCATTCAAAAACAGATATTCCTATATATTTTTATTCGTAAAAATTAATACAAACACACCTATATAATTTTTCCTTTAAAAATATAAGTCATATCTTAATTGTATTTTATCAATTTTTTGAATACTTTGTACTCAAAAACAGATATTCCTATATATTTTTATTCGTAAAAATTAATACAAACACACCTATATAATTTTTCCTTTAAAAATATAAGTCATATCTTAATTGTATTTTATAATAAAAAAGATTGTAGAATTTCTACAATCTTTTTTATTATAAATTATGTTTATTTCTTGCTATTAAGCCTTAAATTAGCACGTTTTAAAGCAAGCTCAGCTCTTAAAAGGTCTATATTAGCATCTTTACTATTAAGCCTTTCTTCTGCTCTTTTTTTAGCATCTTCTGCTCTTTTAACATCTATATCATCTATCCACTCAGCAGAATCTGTAAGAATAGTGATAACATCTGGTTGAACATCTACAAATCCACCAAAAAGAGTAGATACAAGCTCTTTATCACCGTTTTTAATTTTTAAAAGCCCATAGCCAAGAGTTGTTGTAAGAGGTTGATGTCCTTTTAAAACACCAATATCCCCATTTGTACCACGCATAATAACCATATCTGCATCATCGTTGTAAAGCTCCATAGAAGGAGTAACTATACGCAGACGTATTTTTGCTTCTGCCATATTAGCAACCATTCCTTTCGCTAATATTATTTATTAAATTTTGCTATAACATCTTCAATAGGACCAGCATTTAAGAAATAGCTTTCAGGTATATTATCGTGTTTACCTTCAAGAATTTCTTTAAAACCACGAACAGTTTCTGCAACAGGAACATATTTACCATCATTACCAGTAAATTTCTCAGCAACGAAGAAAGGTTGAGAAAGGAAACGTTGGATTTTTCTTGCTCTGTTAACAGTAAGCTTATCTTCTTCAGAAAGCTCGTCCATACCAAGAATAGAAATAATATCTTGTAATTCTTTATATCTTTGAAGAATAGATTGTACACTTCTTGCTACTTCATAATGTTCTTGCCCAACAATCATAGGGTCTAATATACGAGAACCAGACTCAAGAGGGTCGATAGCAGGGTATATACCAAGCTCAACTATTGCTCTTGATAAAACTGTTGTTGCATCTAAGTGAGCAAATGTTGTAGCAGGAGCAGGGTCAGTTAAGTCATCGGCTGGAACGTATACAGCTTGAACAGATGTAATAGAACCTGTTTTAGTAGATGTAATACGCTCTTGTAATGTACCAACCTCTGTTGCAAGAGTTGGTTGGTAACCAACGGCACTAGGCATACGTCCTAAAAGGGCAGACACCTCAGAACCAGCCTGAACAAAACGGAAAATATTATCTACAAAGAGAAGAACGTCTTGATTTTCTTTATCTCTAAAATATTCGGCCATAGTAAGCCCTGTAAGAGCAATTCTCATACGAGCTCCAGGTGGCTCATTCATCTGACCAAACACAAGGCTAGTTTTGTTGATAACACCAGATTCTTGCATTTCGTAGTAAAGGTCGTTACCTTCACGAGTACGCTCACCAACACCAGCAAAAACAGAGAAACCACCGTGTTCTGTTGCAATATTTCTGATAAGCTCCATAATAAGAACTGTTTTACCAACACCAGCACCACCAAATAGACCAATTTTCCCCCCTTTAGAATAAGGGCAAAGAAGGTCAATAGCTTTAATACCAGTTTCTAAAAGCTCAGTAGCTGTTGCTTGTTCTGCAAAGCTAGGAGCACTTCTATGGATAGACCATTTTTCTTTAACATCAACATCGCCAGCCTCATCAATAGGGTTACCAACAACGTTGAACATACGGCCAAGAGTACAAGACCCAACAGGTACAGATATAGGTGCTCCTGTATCTACTGCGTCCATACCTCTAACAAGCCCATCTGTTGAGCTCATAGCGATACATTTAACCACGTCATCACCTAAGTGTTGAGCAACTTCTGCAACGATAGTTTCGCCGTTATGCTCAATCTCAATGGCATTATATAACGCTGGCATATTTTCGCTTGAAAATTTTATATCTAATACGGCACCGATAATTTGTATTATCTTACCTACATTTTTTTCAGCCAAAAGTTTCCACTCCTTTTCTAACTATAAATACCACTACCACTAACAATTTCTGTAATTTCTTGTGTGATAGCACTTTGTCTTGCTCTGTTATAAATAAGATTTAAGGAATCTATCATCTCTGCAGCATTTTCAGTAGCAGAATCCATAGCAGTCATTCTAGCACCTAATTCACATACCGTAGATTCTACCATAGCACCAAATATAACAGTATTAACATATTTAGGAATAACATATTCTAAAACAGATTCTTCACTAGGCTCATATATAGTAAGCGCTTTAGCTGTAGATTCTGTTTGTTCATCATTTTTAAAATCGTCTACATCTAATGGGAAAAGCTTAATAAGTTTTGGTTCGCTAGCAAGAGTAGAAATAAACTCTGTATAAGCTAAATAAACTTCATCTACTTGTCCAGATGTAAACATATCTAGTGCCAAACGCCCAACTTGTAAAGCATCTTCATATGAAGGGTTTTCAGAAATGTTTGTAAAAGAATGTACAACATTAGCACGGCTTTTAAAATATTCTTTACTTTTGCCCCCAATAGCTATCACTTTATCAGTTTCTTTATTTTTAATAGCAGTCATAGCAAGCTTGTTAACGTTTGTATTATAACCACCACAAAGACCTCTATCACCTGTTATAACTATAACACCTGTAGATTTTACTTCTCTTTTATCAAGATATGGGTGGCTTATGTTACCAGAACCATTAACAATATTTGCTATAACTTTTCTAGTTTCATTAAAGAAAGGGCGAGTATCCTCTAGCCTAGATTTAGCCTTTGTAAGCTTACTACTAGCAACAAGATACATAGCGTTAGTTATTTGCTGGGTGCTATTGACACTTTTTATTCTGCGTTTAATATCACGCATTGATGCCATTATATCACCTCTTTATTATTTAAATTCTTTTTTAAATGTTTCAAGTGCTTCTATAAGTTGTTTTTCTACATCTTCAGACATTTCTTTAGTTTCTCTAATGCTTGTAAAAATGTTATTGTGTTTAGTTTCTACAAAGTTAAAGAATTCTTTTTCAAAGTCTGCAATTCTATCAAGCTCTATATCATCAAGATATTTTTTAGTAACAGCATATAAAATAACAACTTCTTTTTCAACCTCTAATGTAGCATATTGAGGTTGTTTTAATATTTCAACTATTCTTTGTCCGTGGTTAAGACGCTCTAAAGTATCTTTATCAAGGTCAGAACCAAATTGGGCAAAGCTTTCAAGCTCTCTATATTGAGCAAGCTCTATACGGATAGGACCTGCTATTTTTTTCATAGCTTTAATTTGAGCAGAACCACCAACCCTAGATACAGAAAGACCAGCATTAATAGCAGGACGTACACCAGAGTTAAACAATTCACTTTCAAGGAATATTTGTCCATCTGTTATAGATATAACGTTTGTAGGTATATAAGCAGAAACGTCCCCTGCTTGAGTTTCTATAATAGGAAGAGCAGTTATAGAACCACCACCATATTTTTGTTCAAGTCTAGCACTTCTTTCAAGAAGTCTTGAATGAAGGTAGAATACGTCCCCAGGATAAGCCTCACGGCCTGGTGGTCTGTGAAGAAGTAAGCTCATTGCACGGTAAGCAACAGCGTGTTTAGATAAATCATCATACACGATAAGTACATCTTTACCGTTTTCCATAAATTCTTCACCAATAGCAACACCTGTATAAGGTGCGATAAATTGAAGTGGAGCAGGGTCTGATGCAGTTGCAGATACAACTGTTGTATAGTCCATAGCACCAGCATCTTCAAGGCTTCTAACAATACGAGATACAGTAGAAGCTTTTTGACCTATAGCAACATAGATACAAATAACATCTTTACCTTTTTGGTTTATTATAGTATCTATACAAATAGCTGTTTTACCAGTTTGTCTATCACCAATTACAAGCTCACGTTGTCCACGTCCAATAGGTACCATAGCATCTATAGCTTTAATACCAGTTTGTAAAGGTACATCAACAGATTTACGAGTGATAACACCAGGTGCTACTCTCTCAATAGGACGAGTACCAGTAGTATTAATAGGACCTTTTTCATCTATTGGTTGACCAATTGCATTAACAACACGGCCAATCATAGCTTCACCAACACCAACCTCAGCAACACGTCCTGTAAGTTTTACAGTGTCGCCTTCTTTAACTTGTTGGTCAGAACCTAATAAAACTACCCCAATATTATCTTCTTCAAGGTTTTGTGCCATACCTAAAACGCCACTTTCAAATTCTAAAAGCTCACCGCTCATAGCTTTTTCAAGTCCGTGCACTCTGGCAATACCGTCCCCAACCTGTATAACCGTACCAACATCAGATACATCTAATTTAGATGTATAACCTTTAATCTGTTCTTTAATAACAGAACTAATTTCTTCAGGTCTTAAGTTCATTAACGGGTTACACTCCTTTACTTAATTATTAATAAGGCTTTTTTTAATGTCATCTAAGTTTCTTTTAATAGAGTTATCTATAACTTTTCCATCAACATTAATAAGTAAACCACCTATAAGCTCTGGTTTAACACTAGCCTCTATAATAATTTCTTTATTTAAATTTTTAGATAAGTTTTCTTTAATTTTTGTTAATTGTTCATCGCTAAGAGCAATAGCAGAGAATACATAAGCAGTAGTAATACCTTTATAATCTCTTACAAGCTCTAAAAATTCCTCTAATATTTCTAGTATTTCAGTTTCTCTATTTTTCTTAACAACAATAGATATAAGCCCTAAAATTTCTTCTGAAATATTATTTTTGTAAATATTTTGAAAAAGATTAAATTTTTCACCACCAGATATTCTAGGGTGATTTAAAACAGTTAAAAATTCTTTATCATTTTTTATAGAATTATATATTAGCTCTATTTCACTGTTAAATAAATCTACTTTATCTGTTTCTTTTGCTAATTCAAAAAGAGCAACTGCATATCTTTTAGAAATTAATTTTGCCATTTAACTTCCCCCAAATCTGCAATAACTTGGTCAACAAGCTTATTTTGTTCAGCTTCGTTGATATTTTCCTTAATAAATTTACTAGCAACTAAAGAAGATACCTCAATAATTTGTAATCTAACATCTTCTTTAATTTTTTCTTGTTCTCTTTGAATATCAAGCATAGCTCTGTTTTTAATAGCTTCTGCTTCTTTTTTAGCTTCCTCTATTATTAAAGCCTCATTTTGTTTACCACGAGCACGAGCCTCTTCTAATATAGTAGCTTTTTCTTTTTCAATTTCACTAAGTTTAATTTCATATTCTGCTTTAAGAGTATCAGCATCGGCAAGTTTTTGATTTGCCTCATTTATGTTATTTTCTATGCGTTCTCTACGTTTTTGTAAAAAATCAGTAACAGGTTTATATAAAAGTTTAGATAATATAGTACATAAAATACCTGTTGATATCAACTGGATAATAACTGAGTAGAGAAGTTGTACATCTAAAGTAAGTATAAAGCTATCCAAGAAAATTTGCCCTCCTTTCATTTTCTAATCTATGTAGAAAAAATATTAAATTATATTATTTTGTAAATGGATTTGCAAATAATAATAAGAATGCTATAACAAGACCATAGATACCTGTTGTTTCTGCAACAGCAGCACCAACTAACATAGTAGACATAATAGTACCTTTAGCTTCTGGTTGACGACCAACAGCTTCTGCAGCTTTACCAGCAGCATAACCTTGACCAATACCTGCACCAATACCAGCAATCATAGCGATACCTGCACCAATTGCAGAACAACCCATAATAAACTCTTTATTAAATTCCATATTTAATCCTCCTAAAAAATATAAATAATTTATTTTTTGATAATATTAATTAGCTTTAGTCGCCAATTTTGTCTTTTATAAACGTCATACTAAGTATAACAAAGATAAATGTTTGTAAAAATCCTGCAAATACATCAAAATATGCGTGTAATACAGGTGTAACAGCCCCAAAACCTACTACTTGTAAAAGTATATGACCTTTTTGTAAAGAACTATTTATAAGTCCCATAATTATTGTTCCACCTAGTATGTTACCAAACAAACGTAAGCTAAGAGATATAGGTGTAGCTATTTCACCTATAATGTTAAGCGGTAATAATAAAGGCATAGGCTCTATGTAGCCTTTAAAATAACCTCCACCATTTACTTTTATACCCATAAAGTGAATAATAGTAAATGTAGCTAACGAAAGAGCAAGTGTTGTTCCAAGGTCTGCTGTTGGAGACCTAAATGACAATAGCCCAATATAGTTAGATACTAAAATAAAACAAAAAACACCAAAAAACCAATTGCCAAAATATTTGTATTTCTCACCCATATTTTGTATTGTAAAGTTTTCCATTGTTTCTATTATAAGCTCAACTATATTTTGTAGCTTTGTTGTAGGAACATCTGTAAACTTATTTATCTTAGCCCTAATTATCAAGGCTAAAATAGTTAGAAAAATAATGATAATCCAAGTGTTCATCATAGTTTGAGTTATATTAACTCCGCCTATTTTGGTTATAATACTAGTACCAAAATCCATATGTTTACCTCCCTTCTCTAAAGTATATTTTTACAGCCAAGCTACAATTTGTTTTTTATAAAATAATACAAAACTAGCATAAATAACTATTGTTAGTTATTTTAAATAAAGTATATTTGTATACTTTATCAAATAAGCTTGTCTTGTATATTATACACCTTATGATAAAAACTAGTCAATAAAAATTTTACTTTACACCACATTTTATTTGTAAATAAAATATATTTACATTTAATCCCAGTAAATTTTTAACATTGGTGCAAAAAATAGATGAATATTAATATAAGTTATTACAACTAAATACGGCATATACACTGTATTTAGAACCACAATAAACACAAAAAAAGTAACCATTATAACAGGATTAGATTTAATATTTACAATACACCATTTATTACTATATTTGTAAATTATTACTATATCTAAAAGTATTTCAATACCTATTAATGACATTATATCTTCTGTTTTATTAAAACAAATACTTTAAAAATATACTTATATTTAACTACAAAAAAAGCTATAGAATACTCTATAGCTTTAATACAGGGCTAGTAGGATTCGAACCTACGAATGCAGGGATCAAAACCCTGTGCCTTACCGCTTGGCGATAACCCTATACAAGCGCGAGACGGGATTCGAACCCGCGACCCTCGCCTTGGCAAGGCGATGCTCTACCACTGAGCCACTCGCGCATATA